>DATCZB010000221.1:0-2867 GCA_036526155.1 Gammaproteobacteria bacterium | reverse complement strand
GAACGCGCGTTCCGGTATTTCATGGCAATCGAGACAATGTCATCGGATTTCTCTATGTCGAGGACATGCTGCATTCGGATCACGAGCGTCGGGTGGACGACATGCTTCATGCGCCCGTTAGCGTCGCGCCGACCAGGCAGGTAGACGAAATGCTCGATTTCTTCGAGCAGCACGAAGCACGGGCTGCTCTCGTCGTCGATGAGTTCGGCAGCGTCGATGGGATCGTCACGCTCGCGGATGTCACCAACTTTCTGTTCGCCGGCGTATTCGAGGGAGCCGCAGCCAGAGAAGTCGACATCCTGGCGGTCGAAGATGGATTCGAGATGGACGGCGCTACGACGATCTCGACTATTCACAAGGTGACAGGCCTCGCGCTTCAGGACCCGTTAATGACGACGATTGCCGGCACGGCTCTGCGTCATTTCGGCCAGGTGCCTGAAGTTGGAGACGAGGTCGAATTCGACGGCCTGCTGCTGACCGTGCTGGCGATGGACGGACTGAGAATCTCCCGGCTACGGTTGCAGCGCGTAGCTCTCGAGCAAAGCGACAACTGAGCATAGAGCCTGCTGATGGAAATTTACCTGCTAATCCCGTTCATGATCGGGCTGCTTCTCGCCAAGGGATTCTTCTCCGGCTCGGAGATTGCGCTGGTCAGTTCCGACAAGCTGAAGCTTAGGAGCATGGCCGACCACGGCAACAGAGGCGCGCGTATCGTCCTCAATCTGTTCAAGAAACCCGAGTCCCTGCTGGCCACCACGCTGATCGGGACCAACGTATGCACGATGCTGCTTGCCGTGCTCGGCACCGCACTAACGATCGAGCTCCTGGGAACCGGCGGAGATCTGTATGCGACCCTGATTCTCACGCCGATCATGCTGATTCTCGGCGAGATCGTTCCCAAGAGCGTATTTCAGCAACGCGCGGATGCCATCGCCCCGGCCGTCGCCCGCCCGCTATCGCTGTTCCGGGCTCTGCTGATGCCGGTGGTGCTCAGTTTCGGCTGGATCGGCCGCAAAATTGCCCAGCGGCTTGGCCCCCAGGGCGTCGTGACCAGTCCGTTCGTGACGCGAAGGCGGCTGAGGCTGATGCTGGAGAGCGCCGGGAGCATCGCGGAATCCCAGATTCTCGATCGCAACCGAATCCAGAGAGCGATTCAGCTGTCGGACATGACGGTCGGTGAAGCGATGATTCCGCTGGCGAAAGTCGTCGGCGCCGCCGAGTCATCCACGATGACAGAGCTCGTGGAACGGGGCAGAAATGCCGGACATCGGCGCATTCCTCTCTATGACGGCAACATGAGCAATATTGTCGCGATTGCGTCATGGACGATATGGGACGAGATCGAACCCGATTTCTCAGGAAGGAAGGCTTCTGACTTTACCGTTCCGGCCCATTTTGCATCGAGCATTCAACGGCTCGACGAGTTGCTTCCCATTCTTCTCTCTCGCACCGACCACATGGCTGTCGCAGTCGATGAGTTCGGGACAGCGGTTGGAATCGTCACTGTCGAGGACCTCATGACGCTGCTGCTCGGCAACGTGGCGCGTGGCGTGCATCCATCACTGCATGGGCAACGGCTGGATGCCGGCATCGAGCAGACAGATGAGGACGTGCTGCTGTTGAGCGCAGGCACGCCACTGGCAGAAATCGGCGAGTTGCTGGACATCGGCCTGCCGACGCGGGAATTCCACACGATCGGCGGCCTGCTGACGAGCCGTCTCCGCAGGATTCCCGCCGTCGGAGACACGATTGAGGAGGCCGGCTACAGGTTTACGGTTATATCGGCAACGAGCCGGGCACCGACACAAATTCAGGTGGAAGCCCTCCCGTTCTGAACCATCGAATCGGCTGGCACGCTGTGGCGGCTAGCCCGTCTCCATCGGCGTATCCGGGTCACTGGTCCATTCAGCCAGCGAGCCGTCGTAAACGGCCACGTTCTCGTGCCCGAGAAGCGTCAGCGCGAGCGCGTCGCTGCTCGCCGCAATTCCCGCGCCGCAGTAGGTGATCGCCCGATCCGCCGCCAGTGCACCCGCAGCCTCGAAGCGATCCCGGATCTCATCCAGAGGCAGAAACGCATGGGTCGCGGGATCGACGAGTGACTGACAGTAGACATTCTCGCTGCCCGCGATTCGCCCGGCGCGGGCGAAACGGCTCGTTTCTCCGCGGTGCTCCTCGGGCGACAGTGCGTTGATCAGGCACGTGCCTTCTGCCTGAATGGACCGGATAACTTCGCCCTTGTCCGCAAATAGCCTGGGATCCACTTTTACGGTCAGCACACCTTCCGGATACGAGGATTCCTCGGTTGATTCCGGGCGGCCCTCAACTGCCCATTTGCTCCAGCCGCCGTCGAGGACAGCGGCCCGACCGAAGCCGCAATAGCGCAACATCCACCAGACACGCGCTGCCCAGGCATGGTTGGAGCGATCGTAGAGCACGACCCGCGAATTGTCGGACACCCCGGCTTGTGCCATACAGCGGCCAAATTCCTCCGGCGCCGGCATCATCATCGGCAGTGGTTGATCCGTCGCAGCCAGATCCTTAAGCACATCGACGAAAACGCTGCCCGGTATGTGGCCGGCCCGCCACTCGTCCACACCGCCGACAAATGTGTACCCGCCATCGTCGGTTGGGCGCATGACGACCGAGCAATCAATCACTCGCAGGTCCACCGCATCGAGGTTCTCGGCAAGCCATTGGGTCGACACCAGTGGTGTCGGCAGCTCTGGTTTTTTCATCGCACTAAACTCGCTGGAGATTCAATTACATTCAGATCGGGGCTCAAGATTCGCAGAACGCGAGTCCCGAGGGCAACCGCTGATCGCGTCGTCTATTCTTTTCCCAGAATCGAGCGTGCCGCTTCCGACACC
>DATCZB010000220.1:0-6205 GCA_036526155.1 Gammaproteobacteria bacterium | reverse complement strand
CTCTGATTCTGTTCGGCCGTAAATTCGTATTCAGCCATGACGATTTTCCTCATTGAACTTTTGCGTGCGCATCCTGGAGATCACGCTCAATTGAAAGACTCGAGCAGCCACGACGCCTGGTGATCAGCCGAATAACAGTATCGCTACCCGAATGACCATCGCGATGAAGAGAAGCGCGACGAACATGCGTAAGAGACCGAATGACTGGTTCAGGTCACCAAGCGCGCCGAGCAATTCGGAAATGTCTCGACCCTCGGTGGCCGTAATCCGCTTCAGGTTATCGAGCGGTCTCAGAAACATCAGCGCCAGCGCGGCCGTCGCGGGAATCCCAGCGTAAACCACAATAATGAGCCAGGGCGCGCCGCCCACGGCAGGCGAACCGGTAGGCGAATCGGGCGTGCCAGCCGTTATAAAAGCTATCCAGATGCTGCCCAATATCGTCAGAATAACGGCGAAGACCGCGAAGGTCAGGGCAAAGCGTCGCAACGCCCTGGCTAATAAATCGAAGGTCTTGTTGTCTTCTTCGCTGAATTCATATTCCGCCACTTCTCGTCCCCCTTGTGACACGTCATCCAGTTAGAGGCGTTTTAAACCTGTAAATGTTCCCAGTCGAACCTCATGGCTGGCTGAGGAGCTTGCTGGCGGCGGCTGGAAGGCACGTCCGACGTGCCGGCAAAGGTAACCCCAGGGGGGCAGAACCCCCACCATAAGGGAGCCCAGATGAGCCGGTTGGGTACATCTGTGGGCCCACCTAGCGAGCCTGATCTACAAGACGCCGCGTAGTTATTACCGTGTAGCGGATACGTGACGTTCTGCATCGGCCAGCCGGCATGCGCGGACCGGTTTCCTGCGAGCTCGCATCGCTACGCATGTCTAAGAATTCGCTGTATCGAGTAAGACACGCCCGGTAAATTCACACGCTCACGAGCGGTGAACCCTGCATGGCCTGCATGAAGGTGTAGCCCATGAACAGGACGTATGCTGAGGAGACGGCAACAACTTGGATCCGCTTCGCTCGCATCGATCTTCCGAAAAAGTGAACCTGGTTGATCAGCCAGCCCGCTATCGGCAAGATCTGGATTGCGTGGACACCGAGGAAGTGCGCGACCCTGAGATCGCCCCCCATGGTGCTCCAGTTGAGCACCGGTAGTCCGGGACTTCCGGGCGCAACGCCCACCGTGCTCTGTCCCTGGAAGACCATCACGCCGCCGACGACGCCTCCCGCAAGAAAAATGATGAGCCCGAACACGAATCCCAGTTGAGTTGGAGGCGACACTTCGAGTTTCGACTGTAAAGCGAACACGAGCAGGACAAAGACAAAGATGCTATTGAGCGGATCCACTATGTCCATCAACACGGAGACGGCCAGGTCGAACGACGTGTCCTGGTTGAAGTGTGAAGTCGTGCCGCGGGCCGCTTGCAAAGTGATGCAGGTGATGGCGACAAAAATACAGGCGGAAATTCCCCAGCTGATGACCTTCTTCCACCAATCCGAGGTACGGAGGTAATCGACTATAATCACGACGACGGCAAGATAAACCGCAAAAGAACCCGTAAAGTTGAGCGGTTTAACCAGGCGAGCTCGCCCTTCCACTTCGGCCGTATCGAATGGCAAAAGAATGAGCAGGCCAACCAACAATATCAATTGGAGGTAAAACGTCCAGACGAGGGGCTTGGTCGTATCGTTGCGTCGATGTCGCTCGTACCAATCGCGAACGTCTGTTTTCAGTGCCTGAGATATCTGTCTTACTAACCCCCGCGTCGCAGGGATCTCGTCGACTTTGCTAGCGCCGAGTGCTTTTTCGGGGACTCGCGCGTTGTCCCTGTTCTCCATAAATTGTCTCTGCGAGGTTGACCTTCGATATAAAGGATTTATACGTGCAGGTTTGCCAAACCGTCAAGCTTGACTCGGATGCGCTTGGCGCGCAAGTCGCTAGGCGCCCGCGGGCAAATCCATTTCGATTGGAATCCGGTTTTGAACGTCGAAAGGCCGAGTCGTATCGGGGCGGCTACGGTCGACCGGGCGGAGCTTGGTTCGGGTCGAGCGTGCGCAAACGCCGGCTGTTGTCTCTTTCGGCATCGGAAATCTCGCGGAGCTTTCTCAGAGCGAGCAACATGAGGCGTGCCTCGCCGTGGGGGTCCGGCACGACGCATTGCGGGCGGCGGCGCAGGATGCTCCAGTCGCCGTGTTGTCTGATCTGCTCGAGAAAGCTCATATTCTTCTCGACGAAGTAGAGATAGAGATTCTGCCGCCCGTCGAAGAACGACTCCATGAAGCGGTAGGCGTGCCCGAGCCCGGTCTCGAGACGGGCCTGAGCCGACCTCTGATAGAAACTCATCGTCTTTTGCAGCAGGTCCCGTCCCGATCGATACAGTGACTTCGAGCCGCTGGCTTCGCTGTTGACGGCGACTTCTCCGAGAACGAACTCCGGATACAGGCGGTCGCGGCACTTCTCGAGATAGCAGCGGTCTGCCATTTGCGCGAGGAGGTCGGCGGTTCCGAGTAACTGACCGGCAACCCGGTGCCGCGGGTCGTCGAGCTCGATGTCGTCGATCGGCATTTCGTAGCCGGTGAAATGCACGACGCGCGCCGCGACGGCTGCGAACGACCCGAGCCCGATGCGGGGCAGGTACTGCTCGAGATATGCGCCACTGCGGCCCACGTGACTGCGCGTGAACACCGCCCCGTTGACCGCGCCGACGTCGCGCCTGCGATGCCTGAGATAACCCGCATCGTGAAACAGTGCTGCGATCAGCGCGAAGCGGGCGATATCCTCGCCGAGGCGGTCGTGCTCACCAACGCTGCGCTCGTGCCCAACGATCAGGCGTGCCAGTGCGAGTGTGACGTCGAGCGTGTGCTGGATGTCGTGATAGCTTGTGTCGACCGCGTGGTAATCCGGGTCCTTGCCGGTATACATCCGCTCGAAGTCGTGGAACGCCATCCATACCGGATCGAATGAGCCAGCGGGGTACTGGCTCGCGAACAGCTGCCAGACCGCGTTACAGACCGGCTGCACCGAGGTTACCCTGACGGCATTGGTTACGTCGTAGTCGCTGCGGCGCTCCTGGGCCTCGTATTCGTCGTGCTCGATGGCTAGCGCTGGAGTCATGGCGTGAAGGTGTCGTCGGTTCGCTCGTTAACTAGGCAGAGAACTCGGCTATGACCGGCGTGTGATCCGAGGGCCGCTCGAGCCGCCGGGGCTCGACGTCGATTCTGCAGGCAGTGCAGCGGTCGATCAGGCCGCTCGTGGCGAGGATCAGGTCGATTCTGAGGCCCATATTTCGGCGCAAGGCGGCGGCACGATAGTCCCACCAGCTGAAGCTCTTCTCCTCCTGATCGAAGTTGCGGAAAGCGTCAGCAAAACCGAGTTCCAGCAGCCGGCCGAGCGCGTCCCGTTCCGGCTCGCTGCAGAGCACCTTGCCTTCCCAGGCAGCGGGGTCGTGCACGTCACGGTCGTCGGGAGCAATGTTGAAGTCGCCCAGCAGAATGCAATCCGCATGCTCGGCCAGCTCGGCTGCAACCTGACGCCTGAGCGCATCGAGCCAGCCGAGCTTGTATTCGTACTTCTCCGATTCCACGCTCTGACCGTTCGGCACATACAGGTTGTAGATCCGGATTCCGTTAATCGTTGCGGCCAGCACTCGACGCTGCGGGTCCTCGAAGCCGTCGAGCTCGGTGCGCACATCGCCGATCCCGGTCCTCGAGATCAGGGCGACGCCGTTGTACGTCGGCTGGCCGCTGAAACTGACCTCGAAGCCCCGATCCGAAAACGCCTCGACCGGAAAGTCTTCATCGCGCGTCTTGGTCTCCTGCAGGGCAAGCACATCCGCTTGCTCACGCTCGAGCCAGTCGAGGACCTGCTCCAGCCGGACTCTGAGGCTATTGACGTTCCAGGTAGCGATCTTCACGCCGCGATTCCGGATTGCCGCAACAGCGGGTCCAGTTCCGGTTCCCGGCCGCGAAATGCGACGAAGGCGTCCATTGCGTCGCGGCTGCCCCCGACGGCAAGTATCGAGCTCCTGAATCTGCCGGCAGTTTCGGGATCGAAGATGCCGGTTTCCTCGAATGCCGAAAACGCGTCTGCCGCCAGAACCTCGGCCCACTTGTAGCTGTAATAGCCGGCTGCGTAGCCGCCGGCGAAAATGTGACCGAAAGAGCACTGGAACCGATTGAATGCCGGCGCCTGGAGGACAGCAACTTCCCGCCTGACGGAATCGAGCAGTGTCTGCACTTCGTCCTGTTTGACGGGCGTCGTTCGCGTATGCAGGCGGAAGTCGAACAGTGAAAACTCCAGCTGCCGCAACATGGCGAGACCGGCCAGAAAAGTACGTGTACCGAGGAGCCTCTCGATCTTCTCGTCGGGAATCGATTCCCCGGTTTGGCGATGTGCCGAGATCGCCTTGAGGACATCGGGGTCCCAGGCATAGTTCTCGAGAAACTGGCTCGGAAGCTCCACGGCATCCCAGGCCACGCCGTTGATGCCGGCAATCGACGGGTAATCGATTTCGGTCAGCAGGTGATGCAGGCAGTGGCCGAATTCGTGGAACAGCGTGAGGACCTCGTCATGGGTGATGTATGACGGACTTTTTTCCGTCGGCGGCGCGAAGTTGCATACGAGGTGCGCGACGGGATCCCGATGCACGGTGCCGAGACGGCTGCGGTTGATGCACGTGTCCATCCAGGCGCCGCCGCGTTTGTTGGGCCGCGTATAGAAATCCGTCAGCAGTGTGCCGACCCGCGATCCGTCGCTATTCCGGAGCTCGAAGCACCGCGCCGTCTCGTGCCAGAGTGCGACACCCGAGCGCTCGCTGATGCCGAGACCGAACAGCTTCTCCGCCATGTCGAACAGACCGGTCAGCACTTTCGGCAGCGGGAAATAGGCCCGAAGTTCCTCGTCGCCGATCTCGAAGCGCTGCTGCTTGAGCTTTTCCGCGTAGTAGGCGACGTCCCAAGCTTCGAGCTTCCGTTCGGCGAACGCCTCGAGCGCGTCGCGCTCCTGCTCGGCCATCGCGCGGCTGCGTGTCGCAAGATCCTCGAGAAACTCGATTACGCGTGTTTCTGATTTCGCCATCTTGCGCGCGAGCGACAAGCCCGCGAAGTTACCGAAACCCAGCAGATCCGCCTGTTGCTGCCGCAGCGCCAGAATCTCCTCGATCAGTGGCCCATTGTCCCAGTCGGTATTGCCTTGCTCGGACGCGCGAGTCACCCACGCCCGATAGTAGCGTTCCCTCAGGCTCGCCGAATCGGCGTGTGTCATGACCGCCTGATAGGTTGGCGGGTTGAGCTTGAACACCCAGCCGTCCGTGTTTTCCTCCCGGGCGCTGGCCGCGGCGCGCTCGATGATCTCATCCGGCAATCCGGCAAGCTCGTCCGGGCTCGTCTCGTGGTAGGAGAACGCATCGGTCGCATCCATCACATTCTGATCAAACTCCGACTCCCGGGTCGCGAGCCTGAGGCTTGCCGCGCGGAATGCGTCCTTGGCATCCCCGGTGAGCGCGACGCCAGCGAGCCTGAAGTCGCGCAGGCTCTGGCGGATCAGCTCGGCTTCCGGCTCTGCCGTCAGTGTCTCGCTGAGCGACTCGAATTGAGCGTAGAGCGCCTCGTTCTGGCCGAGATCCGTATAGAACTCGGTGATCCATTCGAGGGCCTCGTTGTAGGCATCCCTGAGCTCGGGGGTCGAGACGACGCTGTTCATATGCGAGACGGGGAACCAGACGTCGTGAACCCGCTCCAGTACCCGCTCGATCTCTCGCAGCCAGTCGATGGAGGGCGTGTTCACGGCCGCGAGCTGCTCGAGCTCGGCGCGTTGCTCATCCAGTACCTTGCGCACGGCCGCCCGGACGTGCTCGGGCTTTATGGACCCGAAGTCAGGCAGCTCGGTCGACGCAAGCAGTGGATTCGGTTGCGTGTCGGGGTCGGTAACCATAGTGCGCGTATTCTCACCGATCCCCGCGCAATTTTCTCGATCGGAATCGAGCGGCTTTCGACCCGGCCGGCGGAGCGTATATCCTCGCGGGTTCGGGGAGCATTACGGAGTCGCTGGTGGCGGAAATTGATCTCATTGTCCTGGGTGGCGGTAGCGGCGGCATAGCGTGCGCGCGGCGGGCCGCGGAATACGGCGCCCGCGTTGTTCTGTTCGAGCCCAACCCCCTCGGTGGTACCTGCGTCAATGTTGGCTGCGTGCCGAAAAAGGTCATGTGGTAC
>DATCZB010000219.1:0-5429 GCA_036526155.1 Gammaproteobacteria bacterium | reverse complement strand
CGAGTTTTTCGAGCGGCACAGCCGCTAGAGCGGGCTGACTAGCGGGTCGTTCCCGTAACGCGTGCGACAAACTCGACGATGGCCTCGGTCACCGGGTCGCCCGCATTCGGGATCCGGGTCACGATCGTGCCGTGATTGCGTCCCTCGAACTCGAGATACGTGACGTCCGGATGCTCTACGGCCTTCATCGCGGCAACGAAATAGCGGTTCTCCTCGGGCCTCGCCGGCAGGTCTTCCGATCCTGCAATCGCGAGAAACGGCGGTGCCGCGGCGCTGACGTGAAATACCGGTGCCGCAGCATCGACGAGCGGCCGGTTGGCGGGCAGGCCGCGTTCGGTTCGGACCGTGGCGTGAGTGACCGTTTGACCGCTGATCGGGATCAGTCCGGCCAGGTCCTGCAGCGCGTGGCCCAGTGCGCCAAGGAACTGCGGGTCCAGACCAACCATCGAAGCGAGATAGCCGCCGGCCGAGTGGCCCGAGACGAAGACCTTGTCCGCGTCACCATCATAGTCCTCGATATGGTCTAGCACCCAGGCGACACTCGCGGCCGCATCCTCGATGTAAGCCGGGAAGCTTACGCGCGGCGACAGGCGGTAATTGACCGAAGCCACGGCGATACCGAGACTCGCGAGCGTGCGCGCAATCTCTGCATGCGCGCCCTCGGCCTTGTCTCCCCCCGTGATATTGCCGCCGTGGAACCAGACGATGACGGGGAACGCTTCTGCATCGGCCGGCAAATAGAGGTCGAGCAGATTGCGCTCGCGTTCGTAGTCGGTCAGGTTGTTGCCCGTCTTGTAAGGGATGTTCTCGTGAACAGCGACATCTTGAGCAAACGCCGGGCGCGCCAGCGCAGCGAGCAAGGCCGCGCACACATACAGGAGGAGAAATCTCCGGCTGCGGTTAGGTAACATCGCCTGGCCTCCGGGTAGCAACGTATATCAATTCCCGATCGAGTGAGCCGCGGGCGCCCGAGCCTTAGTGCGGACGGTCCCGCAATCCCTCGGCACAGGCAAACTCGCGCAGCTCGTCGTTCGGATAGCTTGCGCGACGATAGGTCCGCGTGATCTGCCACGGTTCCTCGAGTGCCAGCGGGTCATGGACCGTGATCTCATCCTGCAGAATGCCCGGCTCGATGAACCGGATGCGCTCGTGCACGGTCATCTGATCGCTGTGCGGTGATGCGCTGTCGATGAATGACTTGTCGGTGATTGCAACCGTTTCGACGACGAGCGTATCGCCCTCCCAGTGTCCGGTTGAATAACCGGCATAGGTCGGGTCGGCCAGGATGGCTTCGGTAGGCTCGCGACCGTCGAGGTAGACGCGGCGCAATGCGTCCTGATGCTCACTGAAGAACGTGATCCGGTCGCCGTTCTGCATGATCTCCATGCCGTAGCCCATACCCATCATGGCGGGCATGCCGGGCGGCAGGCAGTTGGCTATGTTGTCGTATTCGTACGAGCCGCCGATTCGCGAATCGGCAATGACCTGCCACTTTGCCAGGTACTCCGGCGTCAGCTTCGGATCGTTCGGGCGCCGGCCCAGCGAGCCGTCCGAGGTCGGGCCTGTGCGCGTCGGTGGCGGGAGCGGTCCGTTGCGCGGCCGAGCCGGCGCGGCAGCGGGCGCGTTGGGGTTGAACGGGTAATAGACGCCCGCGAAATCGGGTACGTCGGCGGGCGCCGACTCGCCTAGCCGCCTGGAAATTTCTACGGCCGCGAGATCGAATTCCGGCTGGTTACCGAGCACGCTGCCGTCGGCCCGGGTGACGCGCGAGATGATCCCGACCGGCGCTCCGTCCTTTTGCGGGCTCGCATAGACCTGGACGGTCTCCCCCGCCTCGAAGCTCGTCGCGCTCCACCCGGCGCGCCGAAGTATTCCCGGTGCCCGGCCCTCGACCGCCCATTCGGTCACCGAGCCGTCCTCGTTCGCGACGGCCATGATGAGCCAGGTGTGCGGGTTGACCCACTGCCATTCCACAACCTCGCCCGTCAGCGAGATGATCTCATCGACCTGGTAAGACGAATTGCTGTGGTGAGCGTATGCCGGAGCGATGGCTGCGGCCATGCCGATCAGCAGGGCCGTGATTCTTGATAGTGCTTGCATGGTACCGTCCTCGTCCCCCTCGAGAATGCGGTTTGGTCTTTCCAAGTGTACTCCGAGTCCGGAGCAGAGAGGCCGCTTACTCGAAACTGAAGACGTCTTCGTCCTCGGGCCGCTGCATTCCCTGTTCGTGATAGCGCCGCCAGATCTCGGCCCAGGGCCGGTCGAAGATATTCGGCTGCGTAAACTCGAAGGTCTGTCCCGGCGCGACGGGCGTGGCCAATCCCTCGATCGGGAAGATCTGCGGGGAGCACTCCATAATCAGAAACGGGTCGCCTTCGTTGAGCTCGGACTGCTTGTCGAGGTAATGCACGATTCTGACCGGCTCGACGAGCGCCTCCTCGTCGTAGAGCATGATCTCGTGCCGCAAGCCCTCGAGCTCGCCGCTCGATCCCTCGCGAGGGGTGTAGATCTCGATCGACTGCAGCCGGTTGCTGAATTCCATGCCGCCGTGGTTGATCCAGCCCTGGACGTTCGACGTCCATGTGATCAGCGCGTCGTCGTCCCAGAAGCCGATCGTCTCGCCGAACCATTGCGGCACGTCGGCGCCAAGCCGCGGCACGACGCCCGAAAGATCGAACGCACGCCCGATATGAATCTGCGTGATCAGCGTCTTGGCCGCGTTGCGCATGTCGAGCACGAGATCGGGCGTCATGATGAAGTTGACGGTCCCGCCGCCGTACTGCGCCAGCCGGCGCAAAAAACCCTCGGGCCAGCAGTACGAGCCTGGCCATTGCGGCGCACTGTTACCCGAATAGTGATACATCTGCTGCACGAATCGACGCTGATATTCCTCGGTCAGCAACGAGAGATAGGTCGGGATCTGCAGGATGGCGCCATTGAACCAGGTGGACCGCTTATCGCGCTGCCGCGCGTAGCGGCCGCCCCAGTCGGGCAGCGTGGCCTGGGTGTGTTCGGTCGGACCGCCGCGAGATCGAGCCTCGGCAAGCAAGACTTCGTAATGTGCCTGGGCCGAGGCGAAGCCATAGGGGCTCACGATCTGGTCCCGCGGATAGTCGCGATCGCAGAAACCCCAGGCAGCCGTGCGCGGCGGATCGTCTCCGATCAGGGGAACCTCGTAGGCGCCCCAGATCTGCTCGAGCCCGACGGCGGAATTGCAGCGGTAGTAGCGCGCGTCGTGCCAGAGCGCCTGGTCCTGGTAGAAATCTTCGGTCGTGAAGATGTCGATTGGCAGCGGCTCGACGCCCGCCGGCACCGCACCGTCGCGGGCGGCATAGATCGGCCTATTGTCCTCCGGGATGCCGGCGCCGGTGTAGTAGCCCTTGCCCTCGGAGCCGACGATGTCGTCGGGGCGCTGCGGATCCGGCGCGCCACGCCCCGCGCTGGTCTGCGACCAGCCGAATTCACTGCCAGCGCCAAGGAAGACGAGCAGCGTCCATGCGCCAAGGCCCAGCCGCCGGCACCGGTGCTCGGGGCTGGAAGTTGCACGTTTACGCGCCGAATAGCCTGGCTGTCTTATGTTCAATTTGGCAATCCGCGTCGCTCTGCCCGTTTGCCTGGGATCATACTCGCTGTCGCGCGTCCGGGACGTTAGAATCGGGGTGGTCGCACACGGGACCGGGTCACGCCGGCGTGCGCGCAACGAAGGGGGGTCTTGATGAGCAGTTCACTTTGCCGCGCCCTGAGCTGCCGGGCGTTTCGCACGGTCGCTTTCGCCTGCGCGCTCGGTCTCCCCGGTCTTGCAGTCAACGCGAGCCAGGTTGCCGACGCCGTCATGAACCGCGATGCGTCGACGCTGCGCGAGTTGATCGCCAGCGAGGCAGCCGTCAACGAGCCGCAGCTGGACGGCTCGACGGCGCTGCACTGGGCGGCGCACCACGATGATCTGGCAGCAGCCGAATTGTTGATCCAGTCCGGCGCCGATGTGTCTGCCGCGAATCGCACGGGCGCGACACCGATGCGGCTCGCCGCAATCAATGGCAGTGCCGCAATGGTCGCGCTGCTGCTCGATGCCGGCGCCGATCCCAATGCGCCACTGACCGAAGATGGCGACACGGCGCTGATGATGGCGGCGCGCACGGGCTTGACGGAACCCGTCGAGCTACTGATCGAACGGGGCGCCGACGTCGATGCCGTGGAGAGCTGGGGCGGCACGACGGCGCTGATGTGGGCCATCGCGGAGCACCATCCGCACGTCGTTGACGTGCTGATTCAGGCTGGTGCGGACGTCAATGTGTTCTCCAGGGCCGTCTGGGGTCGCGGGCGTGGTGCCGAGGGCAGGGCGCCGGAGGATCTCGAGGCCGAAGCCGAGGCCGTCGACTATGCCAACGGCCGTCTGACTCCGCTGCATTTCGCCGCGCGCGAGGGACAGCTCGAGGCGGCCGAGATGCTGCTGGCCGCGGGGGCCGCGCTCGATGCGATCGCGGCCGACGGCAAGACGCCTCTTAACCTGGCCATCTACAACGGCCACTACGATCTCGCCGCGTTTCTCGTCGACTATGGCGCCGACCTGAATATTGCCGATGCCGCGGGGTTTCCCCCGCTGTTCTGGGCAGTCGATCGACGCAACATGGAGTGGAACCCGGGGTTCCCCTGGACCCAGACCGCCGATCCGATGCCTTTGATCGTCCGGCTGCTCGAGGCCGGGGCAGAACCCGATCCCTACGTTGATGCGACGCCCGTGTCGCGACGCAATTTCGGCGGCTCGCCGCGCGTCAGGTTTGCATCGCCCTTGATGCGAGCAGCCTATTCCGGCGATATCGATCTCGTCCGTCTGCTCGTGGAGCACGGCGCCGATCCTCTGGTGCGCAACAGCGACAACGAGACACCGTTGCTTGCGGCCTCCGGCTATGGCTGGATCGACGGCTACAGCCAGGGGCGATCCGACGAGGCGCGGCTCGAAACGATCAAATACCTTATCGAGCTTGGCGCGGACGTAAACTGGGCCTGTAACGACGGGATCACGCCGTTGATGATGGCCGCCAACTTCGGCGAGACCGAAATCATCCAGTATCTCGTCGATGCGGGCGCCGACCTTGCAGCGCGCGATCTCGGCAAAAAGAACGACGGCACTTTCGGTGGCAGCATCGAACCGCTGATGCCGATCGACTATGCCATTGGCGTCGGCTCGTTCCGGCCCAATAACGCGATCCTGCATATGGCCGAAGCAACTGAGCTCATGACTCGCATGATGGCCGAGCGCGGCATCGTGCATACGACCTCGGAATGCACCCTGCGGGCCTTCTCGTGCGGTGATGTCGATCCGCAGGGTGCGACGCCTTCCGACATCGCCAAGGTGCGCGCGATTCAGGTTGGCAATCAGGTCCAGGGCATCACTGGCGGCCTCGCAGCTGAACTCGACGAGGAATAGG
>DATCZB010000218.1:0-8264 GCA_036526155.1 Gammaproteobacteria bacterium | reverse complement strand
CGCGCGAGGTTTTTCTCAAGGCTGCTCGTCTCATCATCATGATAGGATGCGATCATACCACCAGCACAGAGGCCATTCGTGGAAAGCCAAGACCTTCGCGATGCGGGGCTGAAAGTGACGTCGCCGCGGCTCAAGGTGCTCGAGATACTCGAGACGAGCAAGGACCGCCACCTGAGTGCCGAGGGCATCTATCGGCTGCTGCTCGAAGGCGGGGAGGAGCTGGGGCTTGCCACGGTCTATCGCGTGCTGACGCAGTTCGAGCAGGCGGGCCTCGTTGTGCGCCATAACTTCGAAGGCGGCACGGCCGTCTTCGAGCTCACCGACGGTTCGCATCACGATCACATGGTCTGCCTCGAGACCGGCGACGTCATCGAGTTCTGCGACGAGCGGATCGAGCAACTGCAGCGCGACATCGCCGAAAGGCATGGTTACGTGCTCGAGGATCACAGCCTCGTGCTCTACGTGAAGCCCAAGAAGCCGAGCTGAGCTCAGCCGCCGGCGGCCTGCCGGATCATTTCCTCTGCATGCGCGCGGGTCGCGTCGGTAATCTCGATGCCGCCGAGCATTCGCGACAGCTCTTCGATTCGTTGATCGGAATCCAGCAGACGAACCTGGGTGCGGCTCGTCTTGCCGTCCGTCAGCTTGACGATGCGATAGTGCTGCCGTCCCTGGCTCGCAACCTGGGGCAGGTGCGTGACGCAGAGCACCTGATGACTGGCGGCGATGTCGCGCAACCGCCGGCCGACGACCTCGGCAACGGCGCCGCCGATTCCCGCGTCGACCTCGTCGAAGACGAAAGTCGGGATGGTTGATGCGCCGATTCCGACCACGCTGATCGCAAGACCGATGCGCGACAGCTCGCCACCCGAAGCGATCCGATCGATGGGGCCGGGCGGCTGGCCGGGATTGGTCGTGACCTCGAACGCGATATGGTCGATTCCGGTCGAGTCATGGCGACCTTCGGCCTTGCGCTCGATCGAGATCACGAACTCGGCCGACGGCAGCCCGAGCTCGTGCAGGTTGCCGGTGACGGCTGTGCCGAGCGCTGCGGCTGCCGCGTGGCGTGA
The DNA here is from genome assembly GCA_036526155.1 of Gammaproteobacteria bacterium. Classification (GTDB taxonomy): domain Bacteria; phylum Pseudomonadota; class Gammaproteobacteria; order Steroidobacterales; family Rariloculaceae; genus DATCZB01. The sequence goes on along the minus strand of DATCZB010000218.1, from coordinate 7,197 downwards.
ATCAGAGAGCTTTTTCGCGAGTTTCAGGTACGCGCGCTCCGCCTCGGCACAGTGCGCCTCGAGTGCGGCAGCGGAATCCGCTCCCGACTCGAGCCCGCCGATGGCTTCGCGCAGGCTCTCGGCCAGCATCGGCAGCTCGTCTTCGCTGGTTGCGTGCTTTCGGGCCAGCTGCTGGATCGAAAACAGGCGAGCCTCGACGACCTCGAGTCTTGCCGGGTCGGCTTCGAGCGAGTCCAGCCGGTGCGACAGTTCGGCGCCGATCTCCCTGAGCTCGACCTCGGCCGCGGCCAGCCGCTCTGCGAGCGGGCCCAGTTCGCTATCGTGCGCGAGCGCGCCGGCCAGCAGCCGCTGAGCATTGGCTACGATCGTGTAGGCGGAACCGGATTCGGCAACGTAGAGGCTCTGAGCTGCCTGCCCGACGGCCTGTTGCACCTGGTCGATATGGCGCAGCAACTCGCGCTCCTCGCGCAGCGCGGCTGGCTCGCCCGCGGCCAGGCTCAGGCTCTCGAGCTCGCCGAGCTGAAACCGCTTGAGCTCGAGATCGGCCTCGCGGCTGGCGCTGTCGGTCAGCAGAGCGTCGCGATCACGTAAGGCTTGTTGCCATACGGCAAAGGCCTGCGCGACTCGCTCGGCCTGCGAATCGAGTCCGGCGCTCGAGTCGAGAAGCTGACGTTGCGCCGGCGCCGACAGTAACGACTGATGCGCATGCTGGCCGTAGATATCGACCAGCTGGTCGCCGACGGCACGCAGGTCCCGGAGCGTCACGGGCCGGTTATTGACAAAAGCGCGGGACCTTCCGTCCGCGCCGATCGTGCGCCGCAGACAGCACAACTCATCGTCGTCGAGCTCGCGTTCGGCGAGCCAGGCGCGGGCCGGGTGGTCGGCCGTCAGCTCGAAGGCGAGGCTGATTTCGGCGCGCTCGCTGCCGGCTCTGACTGCGCTCGCGTCGGCGCGATCGCCGAGGGCGAGTCCGAGCGCGTCGACGAGAATCGACTTGCCCGCGCCCGTTTCGCCGGTCATGACCGTGAAGCCCGAGCGCATCTCGATCTCGACGTCGTCGATAATTGCGTAATTACTGATGCGCAGCAGGGTGAGCATGTGCGCCCGCTTCAGTGCTCCAGGCGGTTGCCGCGGCCCCAGTTGAGTTTCGACCGGAGCAGTTCGTAATAGTTGTAGTCCTGCGGATGCAGCAAGGTCAGCTTTTCGTCGGCGGCGCTGATCTCGAGTGTCTGGCGCGGGTCGAGCGAAGCGAGCTCTTCTCCGTCGCACGTGACCTCTGCGGCGCCGCCCGGCGGAATCGTGACTTCGATCTTGCTCGAGCTCTGGATCACGAGCGGACGGTCGCTCAGCGTATGCGGACAAATTGGCACCATCACCAGTGCGCCCACGTCCGGGCGCAGGATCGGGCCGCCGCAAGACAGCGCATAGGCCGTCGAGCCGGTGGGCGTCGCGACAATGAGTCCATCACCACCATGGTTATTAACGTAGTGGCCATCGACCGTGGTGATGAAGTCGAGAATCCGGCCGGTAGCCGTCCTTTGTAATACGACGTCGTTGAGCGCATTGAGGCTCCTGACCTCGTCCTCGCCGTCGCGGATGATGGCCTTTAGCATCAGGCGCTCCTCGGCGAGGTAGTCACCGTCGAGCACGGAATCGATCGTCGCCAGCATCCGGTCGGGCCTGACGTCGGTCAGGAATCCGAGCCGACCACGATTGATTCCGATCAACGGTACGGCGTGACCGGAAATGAGCCGCGTTGCCCGCAGCAGGTTGCCGTCGCCGCCAATGGCGACCAGCAGATCGACCGAGCTCCCGAGCTCGGATTCGGCCACGAACGCTACGTCTGCGCCCTCGAAGATGGATTGACCACCCGAGGCATAGACCTCGATCTGGCGCTGGTTGAGGTGAGCGGCGAGATGTCTTGCCGGCTCTGCGACCGTCTCTTCTGAAAACCGCCCCCAAAGGCCTATGCGCTTGAACCGTTGAGTCATTTCTTGACCTTATGAGGGGCCGTTGCTAGCTTGATTCCAGCGATACCTGACGCCACTAACGTTATCACAGCTTCACGGAATGAAGAGGCAAAAAGACAGCGAACGATTGGACCAGCGGGCCAGGCATCTGCTGCGCACACTGATTGCGCGGTACATCACCGAAGGCACGCCGGTCGGGTCGCAGACCCTGTTGCGCGACTCCGGCCTCGATCTGAGTCCCGCCACGATCCGCAACATCATGTCGGATCTCGAGGCGGGCGGTTACGTTCGCGCCCCGCATACCTCGGCTGGCAAGGTGCCGACGATCAAGGGCTATCGCTTCTTCGTCGACACGATCGTCCGGCTGAGCCCGCCGAAGGGCCCGGAATTGATCCAGCTCGAGCGCGAGCTGACCCGCAGTGGGGACGATCCGCAGTCGCTGGCGCTGTCGACATCGCAGCTCTTGTCGCATGTGACTCACCTGGCCGGCGTCGTGACGGTGCCGCGCCGCAGCCACCCCGCGTTGCGTCAGATCGAGTTTCTGCCGCTGCCCGAGCGCCGGGTGCTCGCGATCCTCGTGGTCGACGACATCGAAGTGCAGAACAAGATCCTCGATGTGCAGCGGAATTTCACCGAGTCCGAGCTCAGAGAGGCATCGAATTACCTGACCGAGCAGTTTCGCGGCAGGGACCTTTACCGCGTGCGCAGTCAGCTGCTCGATGACATGCGCTCGGCGCGGGAATCGATGAATGCGCTGATGATCAATGCGATCGAGCTGGCGCAGGACCTGCTGCCGGATCATGAGCCGGATCCGGACCTCGTGCTGGCCGGAGAGACCAATCTGATGGGAATCGAAGAGCTGGCGGACATGGCCAAGCTCAAGGATCTGTTCGAGGCGTTCAGCCAGCGCCGCGACATCCTGCACCTGCTCGATCAAAGCCTGAACGCCGACGGCGTGCAGATCTTTATCGGCCAGGAATCCGGCTACAAGGTGCTCGACTCCTGCAGCATCGTGGCCGCGCCCTATCAGACCGACGAGAACACGGTCGGCGTGCTCGGGGTCATCGGCCCGACTCGCATGGCCTACGACCGCGTCATACCGATTGTGGACGTGACCGCGAAGCTCCTCGGCAAGGCGCTCGGCGTCAAGGGCTGACCCGAGCCCTGGTTCTGACGGGTCCGCTGAAGCGCGGGCTTGATCCTGGCATTTTTCGCCCCATTTACCCATCATTGCGGCCACGCAAATGCCACTGACCACGGGGACGAAGCATTGACGGAAGAAGAGGCTGCGGCCGATAACTCGCGGCAGGACGATCCTTCGGCCGACGAGGGCAGTGTCGACGGGGTCGTTGAGCTCGAAACCGGCGCCGACGAGGGCGTCGATCAGATCGAGACGCTCAAGGCCGAAGCGCAGGAAAACTGGCAGAAGTACCTGCGCTCCGTTGCCGAGATCGAGAATCTGCGCAAGCGCAATGCGCGCGACGTGGAAAATGCGCGGCGCTACGGCACGGAGAGTCTCGTCGCCGCGATTCTGCCCGTGCGCGACAGCCTCGAGGCGGGGCTCAAGGCGGCGACCGAGGCTGCCGCGGAAGCGCTCGACATCGACAGCCTGATCGAAGGCGAGCAGGCAACCCTCAGGCTGCTCGACCAGGCGCTGGAGAGTGCGGGCGTGGTCGAGATCGACCCCGAGGGCGAGCCGTTCGATCCCGAGCAGCACGAGGCCATGAGCATGGTCCCGTCACCGACGGCCGAGCCCAACAGCGTGCTCGCGGTGGTGCAGAAGGGGTTTGCCCTGCAGGGGCGCATCGTTCGGCCGGCCAGGGTCATCGTTGCCCGGGCGCCAACCGACTCTGACCCGTAAGGGCATCCTGAGGCTTGAAATCAGCGCCCGACACCCCATTTCGACATTAGATTTTCAATAATTTCAGTAGCGGAGGCAGATTGCCATGGGACGAATTATCGGCATCGACCTGGGAACGACCAATTCCTGTGTCGCGGTCATGGATGGCGGCGAAGCCAGGGTTATCGAGAACAGCGAGGGTGATCGCACGACGCCGTCCATCGTCGCGATGACCAAGGATGGTGAGGTGCTGGTCGGCCAGACGGCCAAACGCCAGGCGGTCACCAACCCGCAGAATACGCTGTTTGCCATCAAGCGCCTGATCGGACGGCGGTTCGAGGACGACGTCGTGCAGAAGGACGCCGGCATGGTGCCGTACAACATCGTCAAAGCCGAAAACGGCGATGCCTGGGTCGAAGCCGGCGGCAAGAAAATGGCCCCGCCCGAAATCTCGGCCCGGATTCTCGGCAAGATGAAGAAGACAGCCGAGGATTACCTCGGCGAGCCGGTTACCGAAGCTGTGATCACGGTGCCGGCCTATTTCAACGATTCCCAGCGCCAGGCAACCAAGGACGCGGGCAAGATCGCGGGCCTCGAGGTCAAGCGCATCATCAACGAGCCCACCGCAGCGGCGCTGGCGTATGGTCTCGACAAGAAGCGCGGAGACAGCAAGATTGCCGTCTACGATCTCGGTGGCGGCACATTCGATATCTCGATCATCGAGATTGCCGAGGTTGACGGCGAGCATCAGTTCGAGGTGCTTGCAACCAACGGTGATACCTTTCTCGGCGGCGAGGACTTCGACCTGCGCGTCATCGATTACCTGGCCAGGGAGTTCGAGAACGACACGGGCATCGACATCCGCAAGGACCCGCTGGCCGTGCAGCGCCTCAAGGAAGCCGCCGAAAAGGCGAAGATCGAGCTGTCGAGCCGTCAGCAGACCGAGATCAACCTGCCGTACATTACGGCCGACGCATCCGGGCCGAAGCATCTGACGACGACCCTGACCCGCGCGAAGTTCGAGTCGCTGACCGAGGAGCTCGTCGAGCGCACGCTCGCGCCGTGTCGCGAGGCGCTGAGTGACGCCGGGCTCGGCGTCAGTGATGTCGATGACGTGATCCTCGTTGGCGGCCAGACACGCATGCCCAAGGTTCAGGAGCAGGTCGAGCAGCTGTTCGGCAAGGCGCCGCGCAGGGACGTCAATCCGGATGAGGCGGTCGCAATTGGCGCCTCGATCCAGGCCGGCGTGCTGGCCGGCGACGTCAAGGACGTTTTGCTGCTCGATGTGACGCCGCTGTCGCTGGGCATCGAGACGCTCGGCGCGGTCATGACCAAGCTGATCGACAAGAACACGACGATCCCGACCAAGGCCGAGCAGACGTTCTCGACCGCCGACGACAACCAGACCGCCGTGACGATTCACGTGTTGCAGGGTGAGCGCACCCGAGCCGCGGACAACAAGTCGCTGGGCCGTTTCGACCTGTCGGATATTCCGCCGGCACCGCGCGGGATGCCGCAGATCGAGGTGACCTTCGACATCGACGCCAACGGCATCCTGAATGTCTCGGCCAAGGACAAGGCGACGGGCAAGGAGCAGAAAATCGTGATCAAGGCGTCTTCCGGTCTCAGCGATGACGAGATCGACCGCATGGTCGCCGACGCCGAGGCGCACGCCGCCGAGGACGAGAAGTTCCGCGAGCTCGCCGAAACGCGTAATCAGGCGGATGCGCTCGTGCACGCGACCGAAAAGTCTCTGGGTGAGCTCGGCGAAAAGGTCGAGCAGAGCGAGCGCGCGCAAATCGAGTCGGCGCTGGCTGATGTGAGGGAAGCGCTCAAGGGCGACAGCAAGGAAGCGATCGAGACCAAGCTCAAGGCATTGAGCGAGGCCTCGGCGGGCATGGCCCAGAAGCTCTACGCCGAGCAGCAGGCGGGCGCGGCAGAGGCCGGACCCGGTGACGAGGCGCAAGCAGCGGACGCTGAGAACATCGTCGACGCTGAGTTCGAAGAAGTCGACGACAATGACGATGACGACAAGAAGAGCGCCTGAGCTCTAACGGCGCTGTTGCTGCATGTCGAAGCGGGATTACTACGAAGTGCTGGGCGTCGCTCGCGACGCCTCGGCCGCCGAGATCAAGAAGTCTTATCGGCGTCTGGCAATGAAGCACCACCCGGATCGCAGTGATGGTAATCCGGAGCACGAGGCCAAGTTCAAGGAAGCCAAGGAAGCCTATGAGATCCTGAGCAATCAGGAGAAGCGCGAGGCCTATGACCGGTTTGGTCACGAGGGCCTGAAGGGCGCGGCGGGCGGAGGTGGTTTCTCGGGCGACGACGCCTTCAGCGACATTTTCGGCGACGTTTTCGGCGATATCTTTGGCGCTGGCCGTCGCGGCGGCGGTCGCAGCCAGGTGTTCCGTGGCGCCGACCTGCGCTACGAGCTCGACCTGTCGCTCGAGCAAGCGGTCAACGGCGACTCGGTCAAGATCGAGATTCCGGCTCAGGTCGAGTGCGAGCGCTGCAATGGCGGCGGCGCCGAGCCCGGCAGCAAGCCCGTGACCTGCGACCGCTGTAGCGGCTCGGGCCAGATCCGGTCGCAACAGGGGTTCTTCTCGATCCAGCAGACTTGCCGCGCCTGCCAGGGTACGGGCACCTTGATCGACAACCCATGCAAGGATTGCGCGGGACGCGGGCGGATCCACAAGCGTCGAACGCTCTCGGTCAAAGTGCCGGCGGGCGTCGATAACGGTGATCGCATTCGTCTGCCGCAGGAGGGCGAGGCCGGCCGGAACGGCGGCCCGCCCGGTGATCTTTATGTCGACATTGCCGTGCGGCCGCACGAGATCTTCGAGCGCGAGGGGCCAAATCTGAGCTGCGAGATCCCGATCAGCTTCGCCACGGCGGCGCTTGGCGGCAGCGTCGATGTGCCGACTCTCGAAGGGCAGGTCAAGCTCAAGGTGCCGGCTGAGACTCAGTCGGGTAAGGTGTTTCGACTGCGCGGCAAGGGTGTCAGGTCGGTGCGGAGCTCAGGCTTGGGCGACCTGCTGGTTCGGGTCAATGTCGAGACGCCGATCAAGCTGACTGAAGAGCAAAAGAAAAAATTGAGCCAGTTCGACGAGCTCGTGAACGAGGGCGGCGAAAAGCACAGCCCGAGGTCGAAGTCGTGGTTTGCCGGCGTGCGAGAATTTCTCGAGCGCATGGGAGTGTAGTTCTTGATCAAGATTGCGATGCTCGGCGCGACCGGGCGGATGGGGCAGGCGATTCTGCGCTGTATCGGCGAAGCATCGGATCTCAGGCTTTCGGGCGCGGTCACCGAGATTGGAGACCCGGCCCTCGGCGCCGATGCGGGTGACTACGCCGGAATCGATGCGCTCGGCGTGCCGCTGACCGACG
>DATCZB010000217.1:0-2494 GCA_036526155.1 Gammaproteobacteria bacterium | reverse complement strand
GTTGCCGATCAGGTATTGAAATACGGTCAGAAGCGCCGTGTGCGCGGGGTCGTGTGTGCCCAATTCGACTCTTTCTGTCTCGATCTGATCAAGATCGAGACGCTCGGCAACTTCCCAATCCGCCTCGATGAGAAACGCCGGTGCCATCCGGGGCTCAGGCTTTCGGGCACTGGTGTCGAGGTACTCGACGTTGGCCCAGCGCACGCGGAACGAGCGATCCGTCAGCAGATTGAACATGCGATAGATCAGGAATTCCGTAGCCAGGTAACCCCCGTAGAGACGAGAGCCTCTGCACAGCGTGACGAGCTTGAGCCGATCCTGTCCGGCGAATTCGGTGCCGGCCGTGTCGCGGCGCCGGAAGTTGAGCGACAGTGGCGGATAGCGGCACTCGCGGACCCGCGAATTGCCGCGAATTCGGATCTGAATATCGAGCGCGACGGTATCCCCGTCGGGATCCTGATATTCGAGAACGGCGGGGTGCTCCGGCCGATCGGTCGGATCGCGGCCCAGCTCGCCGAAAGGTGCCGTCAGCCTGAACTCGAGCGGTGAGTCGTCGGCAAACGTCGATGTCGGCTGAGAGTTGACCTCACTGCCGCCAAACAGAGTGAATATCAGGAACGCCAGACTTGTAAGCAACCTGAGGCTCATGGCTTCTCCGTCAGTCGGTCTGCCAGTCCACTGCGCCCTTCAGCGGGGCATCGATCCCTGATGCGATGCGCTGTTCGAGCTCCTCACGACGGACACCCCGGGGACCGTAAACCAGGAGCGTCACACGATGCTTGTCCGGATTCTTCCTCTCCGCAACGACCCGGCAGCCATGTTGTTCGAGCAGGCTCCGATAAGCCAGCGCTGATTCCGCGATTCGATTCGGGTCCAGAGCCCGGATGTCGAGGCGGTAGGTGACACGCGCTTCGATCACATAGACGAGCACGAACGCGAATGCCGTTGCGAGCACCGCGACGTGGGGCATGTTGAGACCGACGGTCAGCCCGATCAGCGTAACGAAGATGACTCGCCCGGTCAGATTGGCTGAACGCAGCAGCGTCCGGAACCGGATCAGCCCACCGATGCCAAACAGCACGAAGCCGACCACGAGCCCGTAACCGACAACCAGAATGCCGATGATCGAGCCGATGACGGCATAAAGAATGTAGACCTTGGGCGCCTCGAGCTCCTCGAGGTTGTCGGCGGTAGCGATATGCTTCGGATGGTAGGCGACGATAGCGCCGAGCACCGTCGCCAGAATGAGCGTCAGCAGCGTATTACCGAGAAATGCGAAGTCGAGAAAACCGGCCCAGCCCTCACCACGCGGAAACTCGTTGCTGTTGAGGGCGTCCTCGATCTGCGTCAGCGGATCCCCCGGCTGTGCGCTCGCGCTCGCCGAGATCAATACTGTCAAAAGCAGGAAGACTCGCATTCCCATGGACGTCATTGCATTCATGCGTTACTCAATTCAGCCCGCACCCATCCCCGCAACGGGAATCGCCCCTGCGCGCGCCGATTTCCGGGAATATATTAGTCCGTATTCGGCGCAGACATCCACCGGCATGTCGCCGCGGCTCACGGTTTGCGGGTATCATCCGGTCAGCCGAAAACCAGAGCTTGCCGAGGAGCAATAACAAATGGCGACGATCAGCGACGTATCCATCATTGACTCGAATACAGCGGACGCGGTCCCGGTCGAGTCGGGGCTCGAAAGAACGATCTGCAGCGCGAGCCTGTGCGGCTCCAAGAACCTCACGGTCTATCGCAGGACGATCCAGCCCGGACGCAGGTTCGACGTCAACGCGGGTGATGATTACCACCTGGTCTATGTGATGGGGGGAGCAGACGACGGTCTCGTGCATTTCGGCGGCGAGTCGCACACCGCGGACGAAGGCGCCGGCGTGCTGCTCGTACCCGGTGAGTCCGCACAGTTCGAGGCGACCGGCAGCGACATCGAGTTACTGCACATGGTCACGCCGAAACCCCCGGCCGAGGTCGAGGACGGCCTGCCGGGCGGGCCAGGGTATTTCTTCAATCGCCAGACACTGCGCGCGCTGAGCGACGCCAGCGGCGGGCGCGTGCGGCGATTCTGCGCCGAGTCGAGCGTCCGATTGCTCGACGGCAGCCGCCTGACGCCGACCAATGCGATTCAGGCGGGCGAGATGCATTACAAGGAGGGCGGCGCGTCGCCTTATCACATGCATAAGGGCACTGACGCGAATCCTGACGGCGCGGCCCACTGCTACATGACCTTCAAGGGTCGCGGCAAGGTTGACGTCGGTGAGACTTCACAGGAAATCGAGCCCGGAACGCTGGTGTATTTTCCGCCGGGCGTGCCACACCAGCTCAATTCCCACGGGGGCTCGCTCGATTACTTCGAGATCCAGGCCTGGCGCAGCTTCAAGACGACCATCCTGAGCGAGGACCCGCTCGGACTGCGCTGGTATTACGTGCCCGATGAGCCCGGCGGCGATCTCGTCGAGTGGAATCAGAGCTAGTCTGAGCACCA
>DATCZB010000216.1:0-8781 GCA_036526155.1 Gammaproteobacteria bacterium | reverse complement strand
GCGCGCGTATTGCGCTGGCTCGCCGATGCCGGCGTCAGGCTCGTCGGTGCGGATGCCGAAGGCGGCCACCCGTTATTCGAGGGCAGGCTCGAGTCTCCGGTCGCAATCGTGCTCGGTGCCGAGGGCAGGGGTTTGCGGCGGCTGACGCGAGAGGCCTGCGACGAGCTCGTTGCGATTCCAATGCAGGGGACCGTCGAGAGTCTCAACGTCTCAGTGGCGGCCGGCATACTGCTCTACGAGATGCTGCGCCAGTCGCGCTAGTCGCTGCGGCCGCATTCCGCTTCGCGCCCCGATCGGCGCAACAGCGTCCATCCGCCGGACCGCCTGCGTTGCTCTGGAGAGCCCGCTTAGGTACGATGACGCGCCCTGATTCGGGTCAACCGGATCAGGGACAAATTGGTTTGCTCCTTGCCTCACCCTGAGAGGGAGGCTTCATCCGAGAGGAGTCGTAAGTTGAGACACTACGAAGTCGTGTTTCTGGTCCACCCTGACCAGAGCGAGCAGGTACCTGCGATGATGCAGCGGTATCGATCCATGATCGAGGGCGCTGGCGGCACAATCCACCGTGAGGAGGACTGGGGCCGTCGCCAGCTGGCGCACAGCATCCAGAAGCTGCACAAAGCCCACTATCTCCTGTTCAACCTCGAGTGCGACAAGGCCGCGCTCGACGAGTTGATTGGTGCGTTCCGCTTCAGCGACGCCGTGCTGCGTCACCTCGTTATCAAGCGCGACGAGGCGATCACCGAGCCTTCGGTCATGGCCAAGGCGCACGAGGAGGAGAAGGAACGAGAAGCTCAGGCCGCAGCGCGCGATTCGCGATCGCGGGCGCCAGCCCCGGCGGCAGAATCAGCGGCCCCGGCGGCAGAATCAGCGGCTCCGGCGGCCGAATCGGAGACGCCGGCCAAGACCGACGAAGCGGTCCCTACTGACGACAGCGAGTCATCGAGCGCTGAAGAGTCGCCTGCAGAGGCGGCGGCCGAGTCCGGCGCTGAAGAGGCCGAGTCCGGCGCTGAAGAAGCCGAGCCGGAAGCCAAGAAGGCCGAAGACAGCTAGAGGAGTTTGAGCCATGGCACGATATTTTCGTCGCAAGAAGTTTTGCCGCTTTACCGCGGAGGGTGTCGAGGAGATCGATTACAAGGATCTCGCGACGCTAAAGGCGTACATCACGGAAACGGGCAAGATCGTCCCGAGCCGGATCACGGGCACGCGCGCGCCGTATCAGCGGCAGCTGGCCACGGCGATCAAGCGGGCGCGTTACCTTGCGTTGTTGCCGTATACCGATCACCACTGAGCCATCGCGTCGGCGACGGCGCAGGGCATTCCGGGATGGGCGCCTATATCACGAGGGCCATGCGGTCATTCGCAGCATGGGCGACGGATCGGCCCTTCCGGCTGGTATTGCTGGCGGTCTTGTCGGCGCACCTGCTGGCACCGGTAGCAGCTGCGTTGCTTGCCGTCGATGCGCTCAGGCGCGGGCCGGGGCCGGCGGCTGTTGCCGCTTTCGCCTCGATCGCGGGGCTCATTGGCTTGTCGCTGGTGCTCGGGGCCGACCTCGTCGTTACGCTGAGTCTGGCGGCGCCGGTCGTGATCGGCGGCTCGGCGATCGGGACGTTGCTCGGTTGGGCGCGGAGTCTCTCGGTGACGTTTCAGGGCACGGTAATCGGGGTGATCGTCATCACCGCTATCGCATTCCTGATCCTGCCGGACGCAGCCCGCGTCGGCGAGATCCTGCAGAATCAGGTCCTGACGCTGTTGCAGGCGGGCGGTGCCGCGCCCGAGCAGCTCGCGCAGTTTGCGGCAGTCGATTCGGCCGAGTTCGTCCGGGTCTTTCTGATTTCGCAATTGCTGAGCCTCGTGGTCGCTTTGCTGCTCGGCCTGTGGTGGTACTCTCTGATCAGAGAGGGAGTGAATTTTGGCGCCGAGTTTCGGGCTCTGAAACTCGGCAGGGTAGCGGGGATCGTGCTCATGGTGCTGGTCGTGGCGGGGCAGTTGACCAGCGTCCCGCTGATTCAGGATCTGGCGCCAATGGCCGTAATCGCATTCTTGTTCCAGGGCCTCGCCGTATTGCATGCTAGGAGCAACGCGGACAAGTGGCCACGGGCGGCGTTGGTTGTGGTGTACGTTGCCCTGCTGAGCCCGTGGACGGTGGCAGCGCTGATGGTGATTGCAGCCCTGGGGCTGTCGGATAATTTTTTCAATTTGCGGGCACGGGCCGAAACAAAGGCATAGTCTGGAGAGGGATATGGAAGTTATTTTGCTGGAGAAGATCGACAATCTTGGTGGAATCGGTGATCGCGTAAAGGTGAAGTCGGGCTTCGCGCGCAATTTCCTTATCCCGCAGGGCAAGGCGACGACCGCGACAGTTCATAACATCGAGAAGTTCGAAAAAATCCGGGCCGAGCTCGAAAGCAAGGCCGCAGCCGAGGTCGAGGCGGCGCGTGCCAGGGCTGCAGAGATCGAGGGCAAGGAAATTACGATCGCGGTGCAGGCTGGCAGTGAAGGGCGCCTGTTCGGTTCGATCGGCACGATCGACATCGCCGAGGCCCTCGAGGCAATGGGCACGCACGTGGAGCGTAGCGAGATCCGGCTGCACGACGGGCCCCTGCGTGTCGTCGGCGAGCACGAGATCGAGATTCACCTTCACGCCGATGTGAACGTCCCGCTCAAGGTCATACTCGAGGGGCCGGAGGGCGTCACTGCGCCGGTCGCCGAAGCCGAGGCAGCAGAGGAGCCCGCAGCCGCCAGCGCCGAGCCGGAAGCCGAGCCGGAAGCCGAGGCCGAAGCCGAAGCCGAAGCCGAGGCAGCGACAGAGGCGGACAGCGACTAGGGATCGGTGGCAGCGACGACAGACATCGCCCGACGGGGAGCTGAGCGGCTCAGGTTGCCGCCGCACTCGCTCGAAGCGGAGCGATCGTGTCTCGGCGGGCTGATGCTCGACCAGCGAGCCTGGGATCAGGTGGCCGACGTCGTTGGCCCGGACGACTTCTATCGGGCAGACCATCGCGCCATTTTCGAAACGATTGCAACGCTCGCAGAACGCGACCAGCCGCCGGATGCCGTCACCGTCAGCGAACAGCTGGACCGCGAGAACAGGCTCGATGACGCGGGCGGTGTCGAATATCTCGCCCGGCTCGTCGAGGAGACGCCAAGTGCGGCAAACGTTCGTGCCTATGCCCGCATCGTTCGCGAGCACGCGCTGCTTCGCAGGCTGATCGAAATCGGTGGCGATATCGCCGCCAGTGCCCACGACAGCGAGGGGCGCACCGTCTCGGAGCTCGTCGATCTCGCCGAGCAGCGCGTCTTCGAGATCGCGGATCGCGGCACCAGGGGCCCGGGCTTCAAGGCGCTCAAGGAAATTCTTCCCGGCGCAATCGACCGTCTCGACGTGCTGAGCCACAGCGACGACGAAATTACGGGTGTCTCCACCGGCTTCAGCGCGATGGACGATATGACAGCCGGCCTGCAGCGCGGTGAGCTCATCGTGATCGCCGGGCGGCCGTCGATGGGCAAGACCACACTGGCGGTCAATATCGCCGAGAACGCGGCGATAGGGCATCAGATTCCGACGGCCATTTTCAGTATGGAGATGTCGGCCGAGCAATTGACGTTTCGCATGATCGGCTCGATCGGCCGCGTCAACCAGGCTGGCTTGCGCCGCGGCAAGCTGAACGACGGTGACTGGTCGCGTATCGACTCTGCCGTGTCGATGATGTCGAAAGCGCCGATATTCATCGACGACAGCGCCGGGCTGTCGCCGACCGAGGTGCGGGCCAGGGCAAGGCGCCTGAAGCGCGAGCACAATCTCGGCCTGATCGTCGTGGATTATCTGCAGCTGATGCAGGTGTCCGGCACGGTGGAGAACCGGGCAACGGAAATCTCGGAGATTTCGCGGTCGCTGAAGGCGCTGGCAAAAGAGCTCGACCTGCCGGTCATCGCGTTATCGCAGCTCAACCGCGGTGTCGAGCAGCGCGTAGACAAGAAGCCCGTGATGTCGGACCTGCGTGAATCAGGCGCCATCGAGCAGGATGCCGACGTCATCGTCTTCATCTATCGCGAAGAGCTCTACGACAAGGAGACCCCGCGCAAGGGCGTGGCCGATATCATCATCGGCAAGCAGCGCAACGGTCCGGTCGGCGAGTTCCACCTGACTTTCCTGGGTGAGTTCACCAAGTTCGAGAATCTCGTCGCCGAGGATTACGGCCAGGGCATTTACTAGTCAGAAAAGGGGTCAGACCCCTTTTTTGTGGAAAAGGGGTCTGACCCCTTTTCTTGCTCTAGCTGATGAAGAACCCCATCTTGACGCCGGCAAGCTGGATGACGTCGTTGTCGTTCAGCTTGCAAGCTTTAGGCCCGATGCTCGAGCCGTTGACCATGGGATAGTTGCTCTCCGCGCCGCTTTCGACGTGAACGATGAAGTAACCCTCGGCCCGGCGCGAGATTGCTGCAACCTGCTTGCCCGGCTGCCCAAGCGTGGTCAGCGCCTTGGTCAGCTCCAGCTCGCGTCCGGCAAATGTCCCCGACAGGACCTGCAGCTTGGCTAACGGCAGGGAAGGTGGCCTCGATATCGCCTTATCGATGGTCTGAGAGCTGCCGGGCTGGAAATTTGGTTCATGCACGGTTCCGGTTGCCTCGGTCGTCGTCGGCGCCGGTTGAGGCTCGAGCTCGGCCCGAGCGGCTTTCTCTGCGGCCTTGACGATCTGCTCTTCGGCTTCACCGCTCGGTTCGATGACCATGGTTTTCTCGAACTCGTCGTCCGGCAGGTCTTCGACCTGGTCCTCCAGAAAGCGCAGCTGGTGATGTCCGACCGTGATTACGTCGTCGTGCTGCAGAGCGTGCTTCTTGATCAGCTTGCCGTTGACGTAGGTGCCGTTCGTGCTGTTCAGATCTTCGAGAAACGAATCGTTCAGGATGTTGATGATCAGGGAATGATGACCACTGACTGCAGCGTTATCGATGCGGACGTCATTGTCAGGAAGGCGGCCGACAGTGTATCGCTCCTTGCTCATGTTGTACTCGGCTAGGGTCTGGCCGTCCAAACTCAAAACTAGTCGTGCCATGCTGTCTTATCCTGATTGCCTGAACAGGCTCTTGACCTTGTCGAAGACGCCGGCGTTCGCCGGAAAAGAATCCAGAATCTTGACGACGATGATCGAGACGTTATCCCGCCCTCCGTTGTCATTGGTGAGCTTGATCAGCTGCTCGCCGATGGTTTCGATGTTCGTATTGAACGTGTTGATGGTGAGATGGATGTCCTCATCCTCGACCATGTCGGGGAGACCGTCTGAGCAAAGCAGAAAATAGTCGCCCTTCTCGACGTCATACTCCTGAACTTCGACGTCGACATTGGCCTCGACGCCGAGGGCCCGCGTGACGTAGTTTCGGTTTGTAGAGCGCGCAGCTTCTTCCTGCGAGTAGTAGCCTCGATCGACCAGCTCCTGGAGCAGCGAGTGGTCCATCGTGATCTGTTCGAAGCGGTTGTCTCGCAAGCGGTACAAACGGGAGTCGCCGACGTGGGCTACGGAGATCTTGTTGTCGTAGAAAAGACAGGCGACCAGTGTCGTGCCCATGCCTTCGCATTGCGGTTGCGTCTGGGCCGTCTGGTGGATGATCTTGTTGGCCCGCATGATGGCGTCGCGCAGTGTAATCGTCTGGCGCATCAAGCCTGTCTCAGGCTCGGTGTCGCCGCGGTTCTCCCGCCGACACGCCTCAATGACGAGGTCTACGGTTGTCTTGACGGCAATTCCGCTGGCGACTTCACCCGCGTTGTAGCCGCCCATCCCGTCGGCCAGCACCCACAGACCAATTTCCGGGTCGCACCCGATGTCGTCCTCGTTATGCTCACGCACCCGGCCGACGTCAGTCAGCTCTACGTGCGCAAATTTCTTGTTCAGGCTCATGGGGTGTCAGTTGGAATCAGGCCATCATCCCGGCGACCGCGCGCAGGGCATCCGCCATGTCCGCGCCACGCTGATAGCGTTCGCGGGGATCCTTCCGCAGGGCCGTGTCGATGATTCTGTCCAGTTCCGCGGGCAGGTCTCGCCGGACCGAGGTCACGGGGGCGTGGGGCTCGTTTGTGATCACGAACATGAGTTTCGTCATGGAGTTTCCGCGGAAGGGCAGCTGACCGGTCAGCACTTCATAAAGCGTAACACCCAGTGCGAATAAGTCAGTGTACGCCTTCACGTTTTCCCCTTCGATCTGCTCCGGGGCCATGAATAGTGGTGTGCCGAGGACGACCCCGGTTCGGGTTCGATTGACATCAATCAGTCGTGCTATGCCGAAGTCCGTGATCTTGATATCACCGCTGACCGAATCATACATAATATTGCCAGGCTTGATATCCCTGTGGATAACATTCTGGTTGTGGGCGTAATCCAGCGCGTCGGCGACGACGGCGATGAGTTCCAGCACCAGGCGGGGCGGCAGAAGGGTCTCAGGGGACGTATAGCGGCTCAGCAGATCGCCTTTGAGATACTCCATCGCGATGAATGCACGGCCATCGGACTCGCCCATGTCGTGGATTGTGACGATATTGGGATGGCTGAGCCGACCCGTTGTCTCTGCCTCACGGTGGAATCGCTCGATCGCGTCAGCGACCCCGGCGGGGCCGCTCTCGTGCCTGAGGTCGATCAGCTTGATCGCGACCAGGCGATTGATATTCGGGTCCTTGGCCAGGAACACCTGGCCCATCGTGCCCTCGCCGATCGGCTCGAGCAGCCGATAACGGCCAAGATGAGGCGGCATTTCGGCGCGAGCCCGGAGTTGCTCCTCCGTTGTGTACGCATCCGGCCGCGCTGCCCGGACCAGCCGCGAGGCGACGTCACGGTAATCCGGGTCCACAACTGCCACCCGCAGCAACGTGTCGGCTGCAAGCTCGGGGTAGCCGTCATCGGCAAGGGCCGTCCCGAGCTCATAGAGCTGGGGCAGAATCGGGGCAATCGGCGGCAGCTCGCGGTAGGCATGCCAGGCCTTGATCAGCTCGCCGCGGCGCAGCAGGTCACCGGCGGCGTCGCTGTCGCCGCCCGACTTGCCCTTGCCCGCCCGCGCCAGCCGCGACGGCACGAGCAGGGCCGCGGCACCGGTAACCAGCAACAGCAGGCCGGGCCCGGCCACGGGAATCCAGGTGCCCGCAGCGGCTAATGCGCTGCCGCTGCCGAGAATCAGCACGAGCGGTGCCGCGACGGCCAGCAGTACGGCGCCCAGCCGCACGGAGTTCCTGAGCGCGAGCGCGCCGATCAGCGCGCCGACGGCCGCCAGCCAGGCCATTGCAGCGGTCCAGGCCGAGCTCGTGATCGGGCCGAAAGCCAGCGCGCTCGGGCCGACGATCGTCACAGCGGCGGCCGACTCGAGCAGCTCGAGCGCGTCGGGTTGCTGCAGGCTGACGACGACGATCTCTTCCGCTTCGTCAAGAGGCAGCCAGTCAGCGAACGCACCGAGCAGCGCGCCATCGAGCCGTTGCGCCAGCTGCAACGGCCCGAGATGCGCCAGGCCTGCGACAATGAGTCCGAGCAGGGCGGCGTGCCTCAAGTGTGAACTGGATCGCGTAATAAAGGACATCGGCGTTTGCGGTGCTTCCGTACCCGCAAGTATCCCATTGGACCCAATGGCGCCGTGTGACCCAAGCCATATTTTGGGTCTTGCCGGAAAGATTGGGAGATGCGCCCAAGCCCGCCCCGATCGGCTATGCTCGCGCGTCATGGCTAAGCCGAAGCGAATATTCACCTGCGGCCAGTGCGGCGCCGAGCATCCCCAGTGGCAGGGCCAGTGCGCCGACTGCGGCAGCTGGAATTCCCTGGCCGAGATGCGTCAGACGAGCGCCCGGGCCGAGCGGGCGCAGCTCGCGGGCCGCATCGAGATCGCTCGGCTCGACTCGATTCGGGCCGACGTGGTCGAGCGCACCCGTTCGGGTCTCGCCGAGTTCGATCGCGTGCTCGGTGGCGGTCTGGTACCCGGATCCGTGGTGCTGATCGGCGGTGATCCCGGAATCGGCAAGTCGACGCTGCTGCTGCGTGCGCTGGCGACGATGGCCACTGGCCAGGAAACCTGCTACGTCACGGGTGAGGAGTCGTTAGACCAGGTGGCGCTGCGCGCCGATCGCCTCGGGATTCGCTCGGTGCCGGTGCAGATGATGGCCGAAACCCATGTCGAGACGATTCTGGCGACGCTCGCAGCGTCGCCGCCTGCCGTTCTTGTGGTCGACTCCGTTCAAACGCTTTATAGCGACGCCCTGCAGTCGGCGCCGGGTTCGGTTAGCCAGCTTCGCGAATGCGCGGCTCAGCTCGTCCGCTTTGCCAAGCAAAAGGGCACGGCCACGCTGCTGGTCGGGCATGTGACGAAGGAGGGCACGCTGGCGGGTCCGCGCGTGCTCGAGCATATGGTCGATACGGTGCTCTATTTCGAGAGCGACTCCGGTAGCCGCTACCGGATCATTCGTGCCGCCAAGAACCGGTTTGGCGCAGCCAACGAGATGGGGTTCTTCGTCATGGCCGCGGATGGTTTTCACGAGGTCAAGAACCCCTCGGCGATCTTCTTGTCGCGGCGCAGCAAAGCCGTGCCTGGCAGCGTGACACTCGTCACGCGCGAAGGGACGCGCCCGGTTCTGGTCGAGGTTCAGGCCCTCGTGGACTTGAGTCCCGGTGCGGCGCCGCGGCGGGTGGCGCAGGGCATCGACGCCCAGCGCCTGAATCTGCTGCTGGCCGTGCTGCATCGTCACTGCGGCGTCAGTGTCGGAGACAGTGACGTGTTCGCCAATGTCGTCGGAGGCTTGCGTGTCAGCGAGAC
>DATCZB010000215.1:0-13917 GCA_036526155.1 Gammaproteobacteria bacterium | reverse complement strand
GACGGGCGGTGCTGCCGACGCCATGTAGACCTTGCGTGCGCCGGCTTCGCGCGCCATCTCGATGATCTGGCGCGAGGTCGTGCCGCGAACGATCGAATCGTCGACGAGCAGCACATTCTTGCCGCGGAACTCGAGATCGATGGCATTGAGCTTGCGCCGGACCGACGCCTGCCGCGCGGACTGCTCCGGCATGATGAACGTTCGCCCGATGTAGCGATTCTTGATAAACCCCTCGCGATACTTGAGCCCAAGCCCGTGCGCGACCTGCATTGCCGCCGTGCGCGAGGTGTCCGGGATCGGGATCACGACGTCGATATCGTGATCGGGCCGGAGACGCAGGATTTTCTCGGCCAGCGTCTCGCCCATTCGCAGCCTGGACTTGTAGACCGAGACGTTGTTGAGAAACGAATCGGGCCGGGAAAAATAGACGTATTCGAATATGCACGGCGCAAAAGTGACATCGCCCTCGTACGCCTTGCTGAATAACTCGCCCTGATGGTTGATGAAGACCGCCTCGCCGGGCTCGATGTCACGCTCGAACTCGAAACCGAGCGCATCGAGCGCCACGCTCTCCGAGGCCACCATGCGCTCGATGCCGGCGTCCGTCTCTCTGATGCCGAGCACGGCCGGCCGGATTCCGTGCGGATCACGAAATGCGACGATGCCGTGACCGACGATCAGCGCGACGACGGCGTAGGCGCCGGAGCAGCGACCGTGCAAGGCATGGACGGCATCGAGAATATCGGTTGGCTCGAGTTGCGCGTTGCCGCGCTGCCCGAGCTCGTGGGCGAACACATTGAGCAGCAGCTCCGAGTCCGAGGTCGTGTTCAGATGCCTGCGGTCCTCATGCACGATGAGCTCCTTGAGCTCTTCGGTATTGACGAGGTTACCGTTGTGACCAAGGCAAATGCCGTAGGGCGAATTGACGTAGAACGGCTGGGCCTCATGCAGACTCGCGCTGCCCGCCGTCGGGTAGCGAACGTGCCCGAGCCCGATGTTGCCGCGCAGGCCCAGCATGTGACGCTCCTGAAAGACGTCCCGGACGAGCCCGTTGCGTTTACGAATGAACAGATGCCCGTCCAGCTCGGTGATGATTCCGGCAGCATCCTGCCCTCGATGCTGGAGCACGGTAAGCGCGTCGTAGATCAGCTGATTGACCGGCGCCTGTCCCGCTATTCCGACGATTCCGCACATGAGCTGACCCCTATATAAGCTCGGCGACGACAGAATCCGTGTCGTCCAGGTAGCGCCGACCGAGGCCGGCATAGTAAACGATTCCTTCCGCGATCTGCTCGCTCAGCGGACGCAGCTTCGCATCGGCCCACCACGACTCCGAATCGTACTCCGCAAGATCCACAGCGATGGCAAGCAAACCCACCAGCAACCCGCCGCGCAGGACGCCGAAAATGGCGCCCAGCGAGCGGTCGGTGCTGTTCAGACCGGATTTGCGAATGATGGCGCGCATAAGCCAGGCCAAAAGCCCGCCAATGACGAGCACGGCAACGAAGATGATTGCCCGCGCGGCCCAGATCCTGAGCTCCGGCGCCGCAGTCCATTCGCCGAGCCTCGGCTCGACCATCCAGGAAGCCTGCCAGGCGAGCAGAATCGCGAGCAGCCAGGTCACGAGCGCAATCGACTCTTTAACGAAGCCGCGCCAGAACCCGAAAGCCGCCGACGCGATGCAAATGGCGACGATCGCGTAATCGATCCAGGTCACGCCGCGATCACTCCGGGGCAATGACCTGAACAGGGAAGCCCCGGGCCGACAATGCGCTGGCCGCGGCCTCGGCATCCGTTTCGCTTTCGAGCCCCCCGACCCGCACCCGATACAGCGTCGTGCTGCCGCCCCTGAACTCGTACACCGAGGCGGCGTAGCCGTAAGTCGAAACCCGGGTTGCCAGCTGCTCGGCGTTGGCAATCTCGCCAAAGGCGCCGACCTGAACCGACCAGCCGGCCGGCGCGGAGCGACCGGGCGCAGGCGCCGGCATGGGGGCCGGCGCCGCGGGCAGAGGCTCGGCTTGGACCAGAGTGGACGAAGTGTCCGGCGATTCGGAAGCCACGATCGCGACGGTCGTCGGCTCGGCGCTCGACGGCGACCTGTTGGCAATCGATTCGCGCGCGGTATCGCCCGGGTCGAGCTCGATCGTCTCGGTTCTGACGGGGGTCGTGTCCGCAGCTGAAGGCAGCGAGATCGGCGAGGCCGAATCGTCCTGACGGGCAGGTTCGTCGGGCCCGTCCAGCACCCATGGGATTAGCCAGACGCCGAGCGCAACCAGAACCGCCGCACCGACGAGCCGTTCCTTTACCTGCGAGTCCACCGGATACCGGATTACCGTGAAGAATTCGAGTATAGCCCAACGGCATTCATTGCGGGACCAACGGTATAAAACGACCCGAAGGCCAGCACGCGATCGGCGCCCGCCTGCCGCGCGGCCCGCGCGGCGTCGCCAACTTCAGTAAATATCGACACGTCGGTCGCACCCAGTTTGCGCAGCAGGGAAGCCAGGTTCTCGGGTGTCGCGCCGCGATCGGAATCGATGCCGCCGACGAACCAGCGGTCCACCGAGGCCACGAAAGGCGCGAGGACCGCAGCCAGGTCCTTGTCAGCCATCGCGCCAAACACCGCAGCCGTCCGCGGCACGTCGCCGAGGCCCGTCAGCGCCTCGCGAAACAACGCAGCGGAAGCCGGATTGTGGGCGACGTCGAAAATCCACTCGACCGAATCGACCTGCGCTCGCTGAAACCGGCCGCTGAGTCGGGCGGCCGCGAGGCCCGCACTGATCTGCGCGTCGGCAACCGGCAGCAGCGGCTGCATCGCATCGACGACGGCGACGACGGCAGCGGCATTGTCGAGCTGAATCCGCCCGCCGAACAGGGGCCTGGGAAACTCACGTGCCGGCAGATCAGGCGACTCATAGCGAAACCCGCCGTCGGTGGCGGCGAGGCTGAAATCACGCCCGAGCAGCAACGCCTTGCCGCCATGCTCCCGGATTGCCTCGATGAGGCCGGCAGGCGGATCGGAGTCGGCGACGACGACCGGCCGACCCGGGCGCACGATGCCGGCCTTCTCGCGCCCAATCGCGTCGCGGTCGGGGCCTAGCCACTCCATATGATCGAGCGCAATGCTGACGATCAGTGCGGCATCGGCGTCGACGGCATTGACGGCATCGAGACGCCCTCCCATGCCGACCTCGAGCACGCCGACGTCGGCATCGGCACGGGCAAAGTGCAGCATCGCGGCGACGGCAGAGGCCTCGAAATAGGACAGCGTCAACTCGCCTCTGGCGGCGTCGATGAGCGCAAACAACTCGACCAGGGTTTCGTCGTCGAGGTCCTGACCGTCAAAACGAATGCGCTCGTTGAACCGAACGAGATGCGGCGACGTGAATGCGCCGACGCTGAACCCTGCCGCCCGATACACGCTCTCGAGCAGCGCCACGCACGAGCCCTTGCCGTTGGTCCCGGCAACCGTGATGACGCGATACGGCGGCTCGGCAATGCCGAGCGCCTCGAGCACACCCCTGACCCGACCGAGGCTCATGTCGATCTGCTTCGGGTGCAGCGTCGCGAGCCAGCCAAGCCACTCGCCGAGCGAATCGAATCGTCGCGACTGCATCATTGAGTGGAAGCTGGTGTCAGGCGGGCTTGCTCTGGCGCATCAGCTTACTCAGCAGCGATGCGATGTCGTCCCTGAGGGCGCGCCGGTCGACGATCATGTCGAGCGCGCCCTTCTCGAGCAGGAACTCGGCCCGCTGAAAGCCCTCGGGCAGCTTCTCGCCGACCGTCTGCTCGATAACGCGAGGCCCGGCGAAACCCACGAGCGAGCGAGGCTCGGCGATGTTGACGTCGCCGAGCATGGCCAGCGAAGCCGAAACGCCGCCCAGCGTCGGATCCGTGACGACCGAGATATAGGGCAATCCCGCCTCGCCCAGGGCGGCAATCGCGGCGCTCGTCTTGCTCATCTGCATCAGCGACAGCAGTGCCTCCTGCATTCGGGCACCGCCGCTCGCGGCGAAGGAGACGAATGGACAACGTTTGTCGATCGCGTGCGAGACGCCGCGAGAGAAACGCTCGCCGACCACGCTACCCATCGAGCCGCCCATGAAATCGAACTCGAACGCGGCGGCCACGACCGGGCTCGCCTTGAGCTCACCGGCCATGACGACGAGCGCATCCTTTTCCCCGGTCCGCTTCTGGTAGTCGGAGAGGCGATCGCGGTAGCGCTTGGAGTCCTTGAACCTGAGCGGATCTTGCGGTTCGAGCGTTGCGCCGAGCTCCTGACCCGTCCCCTCATCGAGAAACAGCGCCAGGCGCTCGCGGGCAGAAATCCTGAGGTGATGGTCGCACTTGGGGCACACCTGAAGATTCCGCTTCAGATCGGCCGTATAGAGCTGCGCCGAGCACTGCGGGCAATTAACCCAGAGCCCTTCGGGCACCGAGCGGCTGCGCTGCTCAGTCCGGATGCGGGACGGCATCAATTTATCGAACCAGCTCATCTGCTACCAACGCGTTGCCGAACCGAAATGATAACTCGAAACGCCGCTCAGCCCGTGGCGCCAGGCACGCCGAACTCGTCGGCGTAAGCGATCCCGACCAGCGCCAGGCCCTGCGCCGGTGCCGTCTCCGCACCACGGCGACGGTCGCGCCCGTCGATCAGCTCGCGCCCCCAGTGCGGCAGGACTTCGCCCCGTCCGACCCTGACCAGCGCCCCGACGAGATTGCGGACCATGTGATAGAGAAACGCGTTGGCCCGGAATTCGAACTCGATGCGGCCCCTCGACTCCGAAATTCTGATCCGAAGCATGCGCCGCATCGGCGTCGTGGACTGGCACTGCGCCGCGCGAAAAGCCGAAAAATCGCGCTCGCCGAGCCAGTGAGATGCCGCTGCCGTCATCGCAGCGCAGTCGAGCCGATCCCGCAGCCACCAGACATGGCGGCGCGTCAGGACAGGGCGTGTCGCCTGAGAGACGAGGGTATAACGGTACTCGCGCCAGCGCGCGCTGCGGCGCGCGTCGAAGCGCGCGGGGACTTCGCCGACCCAGCGCAGCGAAACATCCTCGGGAAGGTTCGAATTGATGCCGAGCAGCCATTGGCGCGCGCTGCGCCGGGCGCCGGTATCGAAATGAGCGACCTGCCTCTCGGCATGGACACCGGCGTCGGTACGGCCGGCGCCGTGAATGACAACCGGCTCGTCAGCTACCGTGGAAACGGCCTGCGTAAGGACAGCCTGAACGGAGCGGCCATTTGCCTGCGCCTGCCAGCCGACGAAATCCGTGCCGTCGTACTCGCAGACAAGAGCGAGTCTTGCCATGCGGCGAGTATCGCCGCTCGGGGCCGGAAAGCGCCAGCCTTACAGGGAATCCAGCAGCGACTGAGCTTCGCTCTTCTGGCTGTCGTTACCCTCGTTGAGGACTTCGTCGAGAATGCTTCGCGCGCCCTCCGGATCACCCATATCGATATAGGCACGCGCCAGATCGAGCTTGGTCCCGACCTCGCTCATGGCCTGAGGATCGATCGGTCCGATCTCGGTGGTGCCCGTCTGCTCGCTCGGCGATCCGTTGGCGCCGCTCGCCCCGAGACTGCCGGCGCCGCCGAAACCGTATGCTGCCGGGCGCTCGACCGTGTCGGCGCCCTCGAGCGCGCTCGAGAAGTCGTCGAAGTTCAGATCTTCATCAGCTGCCGGCTGATCGGGGTCGAAATCTCCGGCGGGCTGCTCGAGCACTTCGGTCGAGCTGCCGGTCGCTTCGATGTCGAAGCCCGGCGACATGACGGTCGCGTCATCGTCACCGATATCGGCGGCAGGTCCATCGATCTCGTCGTCCGGCTGATCGAGCACCTTCGTGATGCCGGTCGCCGAGAGCTGCTCGGCGTCATCGGCCTCGGGCTGATCGAGCATCAGGTCGGAAAACGCCTCATCACCGCCGTCACTGGAAATCTCGAGATCGTCGAATTCACCCACGTCACCGACGTCGAGCCCGAGGTCGTCGATTTCGATCTCGGCCGTCATGTCGGTGCCGCCACCGGCCGCGGCCAGGCGCACCGAGCTGACTTCACTGCTCGCGACCGCTTTGGCTTCGGCTTTGGCTTCGGCCTCGACCGCGAGCGCCTCGTCTATCTCGGCGGCTTCGGCCTCTTCGAAGTCTTCCAGAGCCTCCGGGTCGAATGCCGGGGTCTCGAGCGTTGCCTCGTCCATCGCCGGCGTCTCGACCGTCGGCGAATCCATGCCCGGCGCCTCCAGTGTCGGAGAGTCGGCGTAGTCATCGGACTCGACCTCGAAAGCCGGGGTTTCCTGCGTCACCTCGATGTCCTCGAGCTCGACCTCGAGCGCAGTATCGTCGCTCTCGGCGTCGCCGATCGCGCCCTCGATGTCGACATCGTCGACTTCGGGAGCCAGGGACTCGTCGTCGGCAATATCCTCGAAGAACGCGGCCTTGAGCCCGGCCTGGGTTCGCTCGCCAATGTCCAGGAATTCGCCGGATTCCTCTGCAACCTGATCGCCGGCGGTTTCCGCATCTGCGAAGCTGGTCTCTGCGGGTACAGCCTCGTCGTCCTCGAGGATATCGAGATCGAGCTCCGTGCCTTCGCCCTCTTCGCCGAACGCGAAGTCGAGGCCTTCGGTCACGCCGCTCGCCTCGAGCGTGAGGTCGATCTCGGGAGACCCGGTCGTTGCCTCGGAGAACAACGTTTCATCGGGGCAAATCTGCTTGCCCATGATGACGACCTTGTCCCAGTCGGAATTGCCGACCTCGCCGATTTCCTCTCGCAGACCCGTGGCGGTCGCAAGAAACTCGTCCTTGTTGCCCCAGACGAAGTAGACCTCGAGCAGCTTGAGCTTGAGCCCCCGATCCCCGGGCTCGGCCTCGAGCGCCCTGGAAATGAGGTCGGCCGCCTGATCATACAGGCCATAGGCCATGTGAAAGTCAGCTTCGGCAATCGGATCGGCCTGATCGAGATTGATGATCGTCTGACTCGACATCGTCTGATCGGCAAGCTCGGGCTCGGGCTCGGCATCCGCCTCCGCAGCCGGCTCAACGATATCGAGCAACTCGGTTTCATCTTCGAAGCTCTCATCCGTCAGAGACTCGATCAGCCCGGTGCCGGGAATCGAGGCATCGTCCTCATCTAAATCTGAACCAATGGCCTCGATCGCGGCCGTGGCGCCGAAATCCGTGTCGGTATCGACAAGGCTTTCATCCTCGCCTTCGACGACGACCATGTTGGACTCTTCGTCGAGCTGATTGGGCTGAGTCGTCGCCGAGTGGTCGAACTCCTCCTCCATCTCGCTCTCGAGCGCCTGCCACTGTCCTGTGACATCGTCGGCACCACCGTCGCGACGACGACGCAGGAAGGCCAGCGCGGCAAGCACCACGGCGATGACGCCGCCGGCGATCAAAACGATTGGCTGAGCCAGAAAACCCAGAATCCGCTCGATCAGAGAAGGCTCGGATTCGGCAAACACGACCGGCGCCGAGCTCGTCGTGGCAGTTTCCCCGGGCGCAGCTTCGTCGGCTGCCGAATCTGCGACTTGCGCCTCAGGCGCTTCGTCGACACCGGCGACGGCAGCCTCGGACTCGAGGTCGTCGACGAACAGCGGCTCGGACTCGAGCCCGGCGAGGGGATCATCCGCCAGCGCAGCATCAGACACGGCCGTTTCCGGCGCAATCTCGGTTGCCGGGCCGTCACCCAGCTGGACCTGGAGATCGGCGAGCTCCTCGCTGCGGAGCTCGAGCAACCGGCGGGTTTCAGCGAGCTCAGCCTCGGCCGCGGCGAGCTCGACTTCGAGATTGCTTACCTGGCCTTCGAGCGCGCTGACCGCGGCGGTATCGGCCCCGCCAGCCGCGGCGGCGCCGGCGAGGGCGTCTTCGCTTGGCGGCAACAGAACGAGCTGCGGCGTCGCTTCGACTTCGTTGCGCCAGATATCGATCTGCCGCTGCACCTCGGCCGTTGCCGAGGCGGCAGTCAGGCTGCCGAGCTCCGACGAAGGCGGAATCCTCAGAATGGCGCCACGGCGAAGCCGGTTGATGTTGCCGTCGAAGGCACTCGGGTTGGCGTCGTAGATCGAGAGCATGGCCTGGTTCATGGTCACGCCGCCCGGCCGCACCGAGCTTGCGATATCCCAGAGCGTGTCGCCGCCCTGGACCGTGTAATCCGTGCCGGTTTCCGCGGCGGCCGCAACCGGCTCGGGCCGGGACGGAATCTCTGCCGTGACGGCCGGCTCAACCACCGGAGGCTGGACGGCGACGGGCTCCGGCGCGCGCTCGATCGGGCCACCCGCAACGTCTCGAGCAGGCTCCAGCGCAACCGGCGCCGCGATCTGCGGGGCGTCCGCCGCGGGCGGCAGGAACAGCGGCGGGTCGAGCAAGACCGAGTATTCGCGCGTGATCGCGCCGCGCGCATGACTGGCCTCGACGAGGAAAGTCACGAACGGTTCGGCAATCGCCCGGTTCGAGGTCACGACGATCACGTTGTCGCCGGCGGCGTTTTGCGTGATGTTGAACTCGACCGAGTTCAGGAACGCCGGATACTCGAGCCCCTGCTGCAGAAAGGCATCGACCGGCGCCAGAGATACCCTGAGCGTTGCGAGCTCTTCCTCGGTCGCCGAGAGTGCGATCTCAGCGTTCAGGGGCTGATTCAGAAAGGAGTTGGACTCGATATCACCGAGCCCCAGCGCCCATGAATTCAGAGGCATCGCGACGAGCGGCAATGACCCCCAACGTGCGAGTGATCTCATTAAAACTCCCCGGTCCAACGATACCTTACATAAGCCGGCTTACCAACATTTCGGCGATCTGAACGCTGTTCAGGGCCGCGCCCTTGCGGACGTTGTCCGACACCACCCAGAGATCGATGCCCCGCGGGTGCGACGGGTCTTCTCTGACCCTGCCCACGAACACCGCATCATTCCCTGCCGCGTCGGTCGCCGCCGTTGGATAAGCCCCGGCTTCGTGGCCATCCAGCAAAACGACTCCAGGAGCGGAATTTAACAATTTCTGAACCTCCGAAACCGTGACTTTCGTTCGGGTTTCGACATGCACCGCCTCTGAATGCCCGAAAAACACTGGAACCCGGGCAACTGTGGGATTCACCATAATTTCGGGGTCCTCGAGGATCTTGCGGGTCTCCCAGACGATTTTCATCTCTTCCCTGGTGAAGCCGCCATCGACGAAATCATCGATATGCGGCACGACGTTGAACGCGACGTGCTTGGCATTGCCCTCGGGCACGGGCTTGGCGCCGTCGAGGATCTGCCGCGTGTGCTCCGTCATCTTCTCCAGGGCGCTCCGGCCTGCACCGGAAATCGCCTGATAGGTCGCGATATTGATCCGCTCGATGCCGGCGGCATCGTAGATCGGCTTCAGCGCCACGACGAGCTGTATCGTCGAGCAATTCGGGTTCGCGATGATCCCGCGCCTGGCGTAGTCGTCGATTCGATGCGGATTGACCTCGGGCACGATCAACGGCACGTCGTCGTCGTAGCGAAACTTGGACGTGTTGTCGATGACGACGCAGCCGGCTGCGGCGGCCCGCGGCGCAAACTCGGCCGACACCGAACCCCCGGCCGAGAACAGCCCGAGCTCCACCTTGCCGAAGTCGAAATCCGACAGCGGCTCGACCACGACCGTCTCGCCGCGAAACCTGAGCGCCCGCCCGGCTGATCGTTCACTGGCGAGCGCATACAGACGGCCGACGGGAAAATCCCGCTCCTCGAGTATGGCGATCATGGCTTCGCCCACGAGCCCCGTTGCCCCGACTACCGCAACATCATAAGTCTTCGACATCTTCATAATCTCTCAGGAAAGAATCTGCGCGTGCTCCACACGCGCCGTGGAAATTCGGCGATTATTTGGCAGACGTTTCGACGCGATCTTGCTGATCGCTTGTCGCCGCACGCTCGACATCGGCATTCTGCGCACGATCGCGCAGATAATGATCCATCAGCGTCAATGCGACCATCGCCTCGGCAATCGGCGTCGCGCGCAGGCCGACGCAGGGGTCGTGACGGCCCGTGGTCACGATCTCCGTCGCACGCCCGGCGGTGTCGACCGTAGCACCCGGCACCTGGATACTCGAGGTCGGTTTCAGCGCCATACTGACCAAAATATCCTGCCCGCTCGAGATCCCGCCGAGCGTCCCGCCCGATGAGTTTTTCTCGAACCCGTCGGGGCGCAGCTCATCGCGATGCTCGCTGCCGCGCTGCTGCACGACGCGAAAACCATCGCCGAACTCGACGCCCTTGACCGCGTTGATGCTCATCAGGGCGTGCGCGAGATCGGCTTCGAGCTTGTCGAACACGGGCTCGCCGAGCCCCACCGGCACGCCGGACGCGATGACGTTGATGCGAGCACCGATGGAATCGCCTTCGCGCCTGAGGCTGATCATGAATTCCTCGAGCGCGTCGAGCTTGCCGGGATCGGGACAGAAGAACGGATTGTCGTTGACCGATTCCAGCGAGACCGGCTCGAGCGTATGCGGCCCGAGCTCGGCCAGGTAACCGCGAATCGACACGCCGACGCGCTCGGCCAGATACTTCCGCGCGATCGCGCCCGCGGCGACGCGCATGACCGTCTCCCGCGCCGATGCCCGGCCGCCACCTCGATAGTCCCTGCGCCCGTACTTCTTGAAGTAGGTGAAGTCGGCATGCCCGGGCCGGAACTTGTCCTTGATCTTGCTGTAGTCGCGCGAGCGCTGATCCTCGTTGCGGACCAGGAGCCCGATTGCCGTCCCCGTCGTCTCGCCCTCGAAGACGCCCGAGAGAATCTCGACCGTGTCCGATTCCTTACGTTGGGTGACATGACGCGACTGGCCCGGCCGGCGGCGATCGAGATCGCGCTGGATATCGGCCTCGGTCAGCGGCAGACCGGGCGGGCAGCCATCGACGACACAGCCGAGCGCCGGGCCATGGCTCTCGCCAAAGCTCGTCACGGTAAACAGCCTGCCAAAGCTATCCCCAGCCATCTCTCACCTGATCCGCCGTCAACAAAAAAACGCCTTCGCCACCGCGCTCGAATTCGAGCCAGGTCCACGGAACGCCCGGAAACGCGCTGACGAGCGCCGCTTCGGCGAGCCCCACTTCGACGATCAGAACCCCGTCGCCTGCGAGCCTCTGCCCGGCGCCCTCGAGTATTCGCCTGACCGCGTCGAGACCATCGGCCCCGCCATCGAGCGCCGCGCTCGGCTCATGACTGTACTCGGCGGGCAACGAAGCAATCACGCGAGTCGGCACGTATGGCGGATTCGATATGATAACGCGATATCGCTGGTCCCCGTCCGGGAACAGATCCGCTGCCTCCAGCCGCACGCGGTCGGCGACATCGTGCCGCAAGATGTTGGCGCGCGCGGTGCGAAGCGCACCGGGCGCTATATCCGTGGCGTCGATCTCGATAGCCGGGTTATGCACCGCCGCAGCAATCGCGATGCACCCGGATCCCGTGCCGATTTCGAGAACCCGGTCGCCGGCGCCGAGCGCGCACCAGGGCTCGAAATGGCTCTCGATGAGCTCCGCCAGCGGTGAACGTGGGATCAGAACGTCCCGGTTGACCTCGAACTCGAGGCCCGCGAACCAGGCGACGCCGAGCAGATAGGCCAGCGGGATGCGCTGCTCGGCCCGCTGCACGGCAAGCTCGGTGATACGCTCGACGAGCTCGGCGCCGGCCGCAATGCCGGTCAGGTCCTCCGGCATGCCGCCCAACTGCCAGACCAGCCAGTAAGCCTCGTCGTCCGGCGTCTCGGTGCCGTGGCCGTAGCAAAGATCGTACCCGGCGAAGTACCGGCCAACGGCATCCACGCACTGCGCGAGATCAGCGGCGTGCGTGAGCCTCGACTTGAGCTCGCTGGCGTCCATGGGCCGCGCATCATAACCGTTGTGGCACGGGCCAATATGCAATAATTCCGCGCGTGATCGCTGGCATGCTGAGAATCCTGGTTATCGCGCTGGTCGCGCTGGTTGCGGCGATGCTGCTCTTGCCGCGGCCGGGCGAGCTCGAGCCTCCGCTCGAGGTCGCAACGGTGCTCGATGCGCCGCGCCCGCTGCCGGCCGTGACGCTGACGGATCATCGCGGCGAGCCGTTCGCGGTCGACGCGCTGACCGGTCGCGACACGCTGGTTTTCTTTGGCTTCACCAATTGTCCCGACATCTGCCCGATTACGCTGGGCGTCATCGCCGAGGCGATGGAAGGGCTCCGCGACGCCCTGCCGGATTCGGCGCCGCAGGTCCTGTTCGTTAGCGTCGACGCCGAGCGCGACTCACCCGAACGCATCAACGCCTATATCCGCGCCTTCGACGACGAGTTCATCGGCGTCACGGCGGACGACGCGACGCTGGCGCCGTTGCTGGACACGCTCAGCGTGACGGTTCACAAGCAGACTCAGGGCGACGAGGTCTACAACGTCGTCCATAACGGCACGATCTACGTCCTCGACGAGTCCGGCGACTGGATCGCCCTGTTCGGCGGGTCGAGCCACCGCGCCGAGACCCTGATCAGCGATTACCTCGGACTGCGCGCACGCCGATCGCGCGGATGAACGGCAGCCTCGGCGCCGTCGTGCAGTGGCTGCTGCCGCAGAAGCTGCTGGGCCGAATCGTCTATCGCCTCGCACGCAGCGAGATTCGCTGGCTCAAGAATCTCCTGATCGGCGGATTTCGCCGCATCTATGCGATCGATCTGAGCGAGGCGGCCGACCCCGATCCGCGGGCCTACCTAAGCTTCAATGCCTTCTTCACCCGGCGGCTGCGGGAAGACGCCCGGCCCATCGCCAGCGGCGACGATATCGTCGCCTGCCCCGTCGACGGGCGCCTGACGGAATTCGGCCGGCTCGACGGCGCCACGCTGTTGCAGGCGAAAGGCAGGCACTACACGCTCGAGGCGCTGCTGGCGGAACAGCCCGAGCGGCTCGAGACGCTTCGCGGTGGCAGTTACATGACCATCTACCTGGCGCCGCATAACTACCACAGGGTGCACGCGCCGCTCGCCGGGCGCCTCGATCGAGGCCGCTACATCCCCGGCAAGCGTTTCAGCGTCAATGCTCGCACCGCGGCAAGCATCGACAATCTCTATTGCCGTAACGAGCGCGTCGCGCTCTGGCTTTCGACCTCGATCGGGGATGCCGTTGTCGTCATGATCGGTGCGCTCAATGTCGCCAGCCTCACCACGGCACTGACCGGCGAGATTGCGAGCGGACCGGAATGCCTGCTGCTGTCGAGCGAAGACCCGCCGGCACTCGAGCGCGGTGCCGAGCTCGGTCAATTCCATCTCGGCTCGACGGTCGTGATGCTGTTTCCGCGCTCGACCGTCGAGTGGGACCCCGCACTCGCGCCGGGGCAAAGCGTGCGCATGGGCCAGGCGCTCGGCCGCACTCCG
Organism: Gammaproteobacteria bacterium; assembly: GCA_036526155.1. GTDB lineage: Bacteria > Pseudomonadota > Gammaproteobacteria > Steroidobacterales > Rariloculaceae > DATCZB01. Next base: position 559 of record DATCZB010000215.1, on the reverse strand, counting down.
GGCACGACCACCTCGTGACGGCAGCAACCAACAGCGAATGCCGGCCCGAATGACGCTGCGCGAGCAGCTCGAGCTCCGGGCGGGGGCGCTGGCAACGATTCGTCGGTTCTTTGCCGCGCGTGAGGTGCTGGAGGTCGAGACACCGGCACTCTCTACCGCGGCCGCGACCGACCCGATGCTCGAGAGCCTGAGCTGCGAGCTCGATTCACCACCGGGACGGCACTATCTGCAGACGTCGCCCGAGCATGCGATGAAGCGGCTGCTCGCAGCCGGCAGCGGCGACATCTTTCAGGTCGCGCGCGTCTATCGCGGCGGCGAGCTCGGCCGCTGGCACCAGCCGGAATTCACGCTGCTCGAGTGGTACCGCATCGGCTTCGACGAGTTCGACCTCATGGCAGAGGTTCACGAGCTGCTGGCGCTGTTGCTCGCCGATCCGACTGGCAACCTGCCTCGACTCGATCTCCGGTTTGCCGACGCTTTCGAATCTGCGTTCGGCGTCGATGCGCTGTATCTGGATGCCGGGGCTCACGCCAGGCTCGTCGAGGCGCTCGAATCGCGC
>DATCZB010000214.1:0-6150 GCA_036526155.1 Gammaproteobacteria bacterium | reverse complement strand
TTGTTTTCGATGTTGAAAGAGCTCGGGTTCCAGGTGACGCCCGAGAACGGCGTCCAGTACCCCGTCGTCTCGGCATTGAACGGCGTGAAGGTTCTCGCTGCGTTGAACAGCGTGCCTTCGAACGACTCGCCGACGACGTCGACATCATGTCGGATGAGCCAGTCGCCCTGCGGAATCGGCTGCGTCGCAGCCGTCGCCTGAGTCGGCTCCTGCGGCACCGGGGTCTCGATCACGGGCGTCAGGGGAACGCCCGTGGTGCGATCCAGGATATACAGGTAACCGGCCTTGGATACGCCGGCGATACCCTTGCGCGGCATGCCGTCGAACTCGGCATCGAACAGGATCGTCGGATTCGGCGCGTCGTAGTCCCAGATATCATGCCTGACCATCTGAAAGTGCCAGCGGTACTCGCCGGTCTCGACGTCGAGGGCAACGATCGAGGCCACGAACAGATTGTCGCCGGCACGGATCGCGCCATTGAGATCGGGCCCGGCATTACCCGTCGAGAAATAGATCATGCCGAGTTCCGGGTCGACGCTCGGGGTCTGCCAGACGGGTGCGCCCCCGTACTTCCAGGCGTCGTTGTCCTGCGGCCAGGTTGCATGCCCTATCTCGCCGGGTCCTGGCACGTTGTAGAAGTTCCAGACCTGCTCGCCGGTATTGGCGTCGTAAGCGCTGATCCGGCCACGCGCGGCGTACTCGCCGCCCGTGAAGCCGATGATGACCTTGCCGTCGTAGTACAGCGGCGCCGCCGTGATCCCATAGCCGAGGCGCGGGTCCCCGGCCAGCACATCCCAGAGCACCTCCCCGGTTCGCTGGTCGAGCGCGAGCAGCCTGCCGTCGAGCCGGCCGAGGAAAATCTTGCCATCGCCCATGCCAAGACCGCGGGACAGCCGTCCACAACAGACGATCGCCGAGTCGAAATCGACATCGGCCTCGTAGGTCCAGTGGAACTCTCCGGTTTCGACGTCGACAGCGAACACATCGTTGTCGCCGGTGACGACGTAGATGACACCTTCGTAGAACAGCGCCTGGGCCTGCGCCGAGTACCCGGGTTCCATGCCCGAGCCGTTCAGGCTGACGCGCCAGACGGCCCTGACGTCGTCGATGTTGTCGCGATTGATCTGGTCCAGCGTCGAGTAGCGCTGGTTATAGAGATTGCCGCCGTTCGTGATCCAGTTTCGGGCCGGCAGCTCGAGCAGCGCCTCCGCCTCGAAAGCCGGGGCCCGCTCGATCGAGGGGCCCTGAGCCATGAGGCCCGCGGGCGTCAACCCGATCGCGATGCAACAGGCGCAGGCAAGCGCTCGCAAACTGGACATTTCAGGCATCGGCATCCCCCCTGCCGCCCGTTGCTTGACTGGAGTTCGGGCAGGAAAAGTATAGCCGACGGCGGCCGCAGCCTGGCAGGGCCGGGGCCGGACGGTAGCCATTCGACCGGACGGATCAGCGGGCGGCCAGCGCCGCCCGCTGAATGGCCGTAAGGTGGCTCAGGTCAGGGCTGCAGGTCACCGCGCATGCGGGCGACGACCATGCTGTTGCTTTCGACGACGCCATCGACTCTGTCGATCATCCGGTCATAGGCCGCTTGCCCCATGCTGCGCTGCAGCGGACCTTCCATATCCAGATAATCCCAGCCGCTTACCGGCGTGGCGTGATAGAAATTCTGCGAGCTGTCGCCGAAGGCACCACTGCTCAGCGTGTGGCCGGCAATGTCCGTTTCCCTGAGCGCCGGAACCAGGTAGTCGGCGACCCACTCGGCGTACTCATTTTGCATACCGGCGACGGTCCGGATCGTTTGCAGGACCATAATCTCTGCGGACCCGCCGGCATCGGTCTGAATTCCATGCTCCGGATGCAGCCTGGCATAGAAAAATCTTACAGAATCGACGTGCTGCGTGATTCGCTGCGTCCAAACGGCCATTTGTGCCTGCTCCATGGGAGGCCCTGCCATTTCGTTTGCCGCTATCGACGCCACCGGCGTCACCAGATGGTATTCGCCAGGCCTGCCGAGCACGACCTCGAATACCTGGGGCGTCTGCCGACCAGCAGCCTGAAGGGCCTGCATCAACTCGCCAACGAGTGGCTCGAAGTCGGGTGCATGACCAGGCTTGATCTGCACGATTGCCACGTCGAGCCAGGCCGGCTGGCCGTCCTGTGCGGACGCAGGCAGCGAAACAAAGGCGGCTGCGGCCGCCACGGCGATGGGCGCACACAAGACGTTGCGCAAGAATTTATTCAATCTCTCGGAAGTCATCGAACCACCTCATGGTTATTGGTTATTGACAGAGGCCGGACTTCCTTGTCGAACGACGACCGGCCTGCTGCTCCCAGGAAAACCGCATGCCGTCATCGCGTTTCGAGCCTAGCACGGTTTCCGTTGAGGTCTCCTTTAGGTCACTGAACCGGGTTTATTGTGCGATTGACGCGAGGCTCGGGCGGCAGAATGAGCTGCATCGAGGCCGGCCACTCCGGGAGGTTGCTGCCCCGGCCGAGGCTCTGATGTAGTCTTTGGCCGGGACGCCATCGTCCAGGGGAACAAAAAGAAGATGCTGAACCATACCGAAGGGTCGGTCGTAAACCTGTCCTGGCAAACCAGGCTGGCCGTGCTCTGGTTAATCCAGCTTATTAACTACACGGCATACATATTCATATCGATGCTGGAATCGATCGCAGTCCTCCCGACGGACGATGCGCAGACCGCTGTCTCCCTGGCGACCTTCTACTTCCTGCCCTGCCTCGCAATCTGGCTGACGTTTTTCGGCAGCCGCAGGCTGAGCCGCTGGCTCAATATCATCCTCGGTGCCCTGATTGCGCTGATCAAGCTCATCGCCACGATCGGCGCGGTATCCGGCAGCATCACGCGGCCTGACGGCACGCTCTCGCCGGCGCTCATTTTTAACGAGTTCTGGGCAATCCCAGCCGCGGCGTTTATCGTATGGTTCGCGTGGCGCGAAGGAACGGGATGATTGCAGCAATGAAAATTATTCGCCGGCCCCGGAGCTGGCTTGTGGCGCTGATGTTGAGCGCGGTGGGGTTCACGGCCGAGGCCCAGGAGCCCGTCAAGCTCGGGCTCATCGTCCCGTTATCGGGACCGTGGGCCCGGCAGGGCGAGGTCATGCGCGTCGGGGCCGAGATGGCCATCGACCATATCAACGCCCAGGGCGGGATCGCTGCACTCGGCGGCCGCGAGGTCGAGCTCGTCGTCTTCGACACAGGCGACAGTGTCGAGCGCGCCAAGAATGCGGCGCAGCGCATGGTTGCCGAGGAACCGGGCCTCGTCGGGATCACAGGCTCGTACCTGAGCTCATTCACGCTCGCGGTCTCCGAGGTGACCGAGCGGGCCGAGTTGCCGATGCTGACGCTGTCGTATTCCGACCTGATCACGGGACGCGACTTTCGCTACATCTTTCAGACCTCGCCGACGGGCGTGCAACAGGCCGCAAATGCGCTGCCGATCATCACGCAGCTCGCGCAAGGCGCTTCGGGCACGCGCCCCGAGAGACTCGGCATCGTGATGGATTCGACTGCCGCTTCGGTTGCGTTCGTCAAGCCGATCAAGGAAGGCGGCACACTCGAAGCCCTCGACCTCGACCTCGTCGTCGACGAGACGTTCACGCCCCCGCTCGCGAATGCGACACCACTGATCCAGCGCGTGCGCGCATCGCGGCCGGATCTCTTCCTGTTGTTGCCCACTGCCGTATCCGACACCAAGCTGCTGATCGAGAAGATGAACGAGTTCGGCCTCGGACGGGGACGCCTGCCGACCGTCTCGAACGGCAGCGCCATGGGCGACCCCGACCTGCTCGCCAACATGCCCGAGGAGTTGCTCGAGGGCATCATGACGGTCGTTGCCAACTGGAGCACTCGCGGCCAGGAGTCGATCACGGCCGAGTTCATCGAGCGCAGCGGGGAGCCGTGGATCACGCAGAACCCGATCTGCGCCTACGGCCACATCTGGATTCTGAAGGAAGCGCTCGAGGCTGCCGGGGTTGCCGACCGCAACGCCGTCGCCGACGCGATTCGCAACATGGATCTCATTGATGGCCCGGCCCAGTTTTTTCCGGGCGGCCGCGTGAGATTCGACGAGTTCGGCCGGCGCATCGACGCCGAGCTGCTCGTCGTTCAATGGCAAAACGGCGAGCCGATGACCGTCTATCCGGAATCGGCGGCAGTCGCCGCGCCGATCTGGCCAACCGGCCGCTGATTTTTTTACTGCTTCAATCTTTTGGGAGGAGAGGATTCGTATGAATGACGAACTGTTCGAGCGTGGGCTCGAGATTCGCAAATCCGTGCTTGGCGCAGAGTATGTCGAGAAGTCGATCGCCAGTGCAGACGATTTCAACATGCCGATGCAAAGGCTGGTCACCGAGTACTGCTGGGGTGCCTGCTGGGGCCGCGAGGAGCTGCCGAAGAAGATGCGCAGCATGCTGAATCTTGCGATGCTTGCCTGTCTCGGCAGAAACCACGAGCTCAAGATCCACACCAAAGGGGCGATTCGCAACGGGTGCACCAAGGAAGAGATCCGCGAGGTGCTGTTGCAGGTCGCGATCTATTGTGGCGTGCCGGCGGCTGTCGATTCCTTCCGCATCGCCAAAGAAGCGCTGAACGAGCTCGAATCGGAGTAATCCATGCGCTCGTGCCGGATGCTCATCGCCGGTGAATGGTGCGACGCCGAATCGGGTAAGACGCTCGAATCGTTCAACCCGTTCACCGGGCAACCGTGGGCCGAGGTTCCGCGGGGCGGGACAGAAGACGTCGAGCGCGCCGTCACCGCGGCCCGCTCGGCGTTCGAGGCCCCGAGCTGGCGCGGCCTGAACGCGACGCAGCGCGGGGCCCTGCTCTATCGGCTCGGCGATCTCGTCGCCGAGCGGGCAGACGAGCTTGCCGAGCTCGAGACACGCGACAACGGCAAGCTCATCAACGAGATGAGCGCGCAGCTGCACTACATGCCGGAGTGGTTCCGGTACTTCGGCGGCCTTGCCGACAAGGTCGAGGGCCGCGTGATTCCGATCGACCGGCCGGGCATGTTCAATTACACGCTCGAGGAGCCGCTCGGTGTCGTGGCGGCGATCACGCCGTGGAACTCACCGCTCATGCTCGGCGCCTGGAAGCTCGCGCCCGCGCTGGCAGCCGGCAATACGTTCGTCTGGAAACCATCGGAGCATTCCTCGGTCTCGGCGCTCGAGTTCGGCAAGTTATTCGAGGAAGCGGGCTTCCCGCCCGGCGTCGTCAATATCATCACCGGGTTCGGCAACGAGGTCGGTGATGCGCTCGTCGGGCATGAAAAGGTCGCCAAGGTTGCGTTCACCGGGGGTGACGCGACCGGCGCAGCCGTTTATCAGACCGCGGCGCGGGGGATCAAACCCGTGACGCTCGAGCTCGGCGGCAAGTCGGCCAATATCGTCTTTGCCGATGCCGACTTCGACAACGCCGTCAAAGGCGTTGTCTCGGGCATCTTCGCCGCGACGGGGCAGACCTGCGTCGCAGGCTCGCGGGCGCTGGTCCAGCGCCCGATCTACGACGCGTTTCTCGAGGCGTTCGTCGAGTTCGCGAGAACGGCGCGAATGGGCGACCCGCTCGACACGGCCACGCAGGTCGGCCCGATCACCACGCGGCCACAGTTTGCCAGGGTGCTCGACTACATCGAGATTGCGAAGAGCGAGGGTGCGCGCTGCGTGCTGGGTGGCGGACCGGCCGAGCGCCCGGAGTGCGGTGACGGCTGGTTCATCGAGCCGACGGTCTTCGCCGACGTCAGCCCGGAGATGCGGATCGCGCGCGAGGAGGTTTTCGGTCCGGTGCTCTCGGTCATTCCGTTCGACGACGACGAGGACGCGATACGTATCGCGAACAGCTCCGTCTACGGGCTCGCTGCGGGCGTCTGGACCAAGGACATCGGCCGCTGCCTCGAGATGGCCGCGCGCCTCGAGTCAGGAACCGTATGGATCAACACCTACCGGGTGTCCAGCTACCTTTCGCCGTTCGGCGGCTACAAACGCTCCGGTTTTGGCCGCGAGAGCGGCCTGCTCGCAATTCGCGAATACCTGCAGGAGAAGAGCGTCTGGATCGACACCAGCGGCGAGACGCCGAATCCCTTTGTGACGCGCTGAAGAACGCGATGGGCCGGCCGGAAGCATACCGACCCATCGCGTG
>DATCZB010000213.1:0-10155 GCA_036526155.1 Gammaproteobacteria bacterium | reverse complement strand
GAGGAGCCCGTCAGGCCCCTGGCGCACGTCGCGAATGCGCTGATGCAGGTCTTCGAGCAAGACCTCGCGACGCAGCTCCTCGAAGTTCTGGTTGACGAGAATGCGCTGCAGCTGTCCCGTGCCGAAAATCTCGCCGTAGCGCAGTCCGCCGACAAAAATGTCGCCTTTCCATTTTGGCAGCGCGTCGCCCGTATAGAACTCCATGCCCGACAAGGCAATGGCCGGCATCCAGTAGACGATCGGAGCGATAAAGCCCTCGTGCGTCGGCCCGCGCTCGCGCGCTTGCCACGGCCCGGTGTAGGTGCGGCCGAGGCTGACGATCGGCCAGCCATAGTTGCCGCCAGGCTCGAGCACATTGATCTCGTCGCCGCCGTTGGGGCCATTCTCGTTCTGCCAGACCGTGCCTGTCGTCGGATGCACGGCAAGACCGAGCGTGTTGCGGTGGCCGAGCGTGTAGATTTCGGGCAGCGCGCCTTCCTGGTCGACGAACGGGTTGTCCCTGGGGATGCTGCCGTCGTCGTTGATCCGGAGCACCTTGCCGCCGATGTTGTCCAGCGTCTGCGAGTTGCCGCCCGAGGCGGAGAAATAGAGCGTGCCGTCATGGCCGAAAGCGATCCGCGAGGGCCCGCCCGTGCCGACGTCGCCGACGTAGATGTCTTCGAAGTCAGCGAGCTCCGAGCCCGTCCAGCGTCCGCGGCCGAGACCGAGCGTGCGCCGATCGCCAAGCGGCTTGGTATAGGTCAGGTACAGCAGGCCGTTGGACTCGAAGTCCGGGTGCTTGACGAGATCCATGTAGCCGTGGATCGCGCCCGGCAGGCCCGACGTGCCGCCCGAAAACGACTCGGGGCCGCCCGCCACAGGTTGCGGCAGCAGCCGGTCGTTGACGATGCGCCGGATCTCGCCGCCACGCGTCGTGACCAGGATGTCGTTGTCACCGACGAAGGTCAGGCTCCAGGGCGTCTCGATTTCGTTGGTGATGACCGAGACCCGGATATCCATGTCCTCGCCGGTCGGCATGGTCCAGGGGCCGTCGCCGAGCTCGCGCACGAGGCCGCTCGGGGCTACCGGTATGCCGCTGTTGAACGGCACGTCCTGTTGCGCGCCGGCGGGTTGGGCGCCGAGCAGAATGACGGCGATCAGGCCGAAACCGCAACTGCGAGCGACGAAATCTTGCTTCATTCGAATCCCCCTTCGATCTGTCCCGCCAGTATAGGGGGTCGGCCCGTTCGACTGCTAGAATCGCGGCATGTGGAAGTACATCGTCGGACTCGTCGTCCTCGGTGGCGCCGTGGGTGTCGCGGCAGCCTGGATCATGGCGGGCAATGCGCCCGGACCTTCACTGCGATTTCTCGAGCCCACGGCCGTCGGCCGGCTCGGCGAGCTCGTGCTCGAGATCGAGACGCCTGGCGGCGAGCTCACCGAGCTCGAGGTCACGCTCGAGCAGCGCGGCGATTCGTTCCCGATCTTCTCGATGGGGATGGGCGCGTTGGCGAGCGAGGGCGAGAATCGGCGCGTGCTGCGCCAGCCGCTCGGGCGCGAGCAGTACGAGTCGCTGGTCGAGGGTGAGGCCACGCTGACCGCGAGGGCCGTGCGCCCCGTGCTGTTCGGTTATCGGGAGTCCGAAGCGACGACCACGCACGAGTTCGAGGTGCGGCTCCGGCCGCCGATCGTCAACGTGCAGTCGCAGTTTCATTACATCAACCACGGCGGCAGCGAGATGGTCGTCTACCGCGTCTCGCCGGCGCCCGAGCGCACCGGCGTCATGGTCGGCGAGCGTGAGTTTCCGGGGTTTCCTGCCGCGGGCGCGGGCGTTGCCGGCGCCGATGACTCGCTGTTCGTGTCGTTCTTCGCGCTCGGCTGGGATCAGGACCGGTCGACGCCGATTACGGTCTTTGCCGTCGACGAGCTCGGCAACCAGAGCAGCTCGCCGTTCGATTACCGCGTCTTCGCCAAGGAGTTTCGCGCCAGCACGATCAACATCGGCGACTCGTTCCTGTCGCGCGTGGTGCCGTCGATCCTGCAGAACTCCCCGGAGTTTCGGGTTGACGACCCGACTGATCTGCTGGCCTCGTACGTCGCGATCAATCGCGAGATGCGGAGCCAGAACGACGCCTACATCAGGTCGCTGGCAGAACGTTCGGCACCGGAAATCCTCTGGAACGGCCCGTTCCGGCAGTTGATCAACACGGCCGTCGAGTCGGGCTTCGCCGATCAGCGCGAGTACGTCTACAACGGCGAGGTCATCGATCACCAGACGCATCTCGGCTTCGACCTGGCGTCGACAGCCGCGGCACCGGTGACGGCAGCGAACTCCGGCCGCATCGTGCATGCCGGTTGGCTCGGCATCTACGGCAATTGCGTGATCATCGATCACGGCATGGGCCTGCACTCGCTCTACGCGCATCTGTCGTCCATCGACGTGCGCGAGGGCGACGCTGTCGCCATGAGCCAGCAGCTCGGGCGCAGCGGTGCAACGGGCCTGGCCGGCGGCGACCATCTGCACTTCACCATGCTCCTGAACGGCTATGCGATCACGCCGATCGACTGGTGGAGCCAGCAGTGGGTCGACGACCGGATCATCCGCAAGCTGCGGGAAGCCGAGTAAGCCGCAAGCCGAGTTTCCTCCAAAGCTCGCTCGATTCAGCGCTGGCGCCGGGTCGACTTATATGTATGAATAATGCATATTCATGCATATGAGAACGACATTGATCATCGACGATGAGCTCATGGCCCGGGCGCAGGCGTTGTCCGGGCTCAAGGAAAAGACTGCGGTCGTCCACGCCGGCCTCGAGGCGCTGATCGCGCGCGAGAGCGCCCGCCGGCTGGCTGCGCTCGGTGCCTCAGAACCGGGTGTCACCACGCCGCCCCGGCGTCGTCCATCCGGCGCAGCCCGATAGGGCCAGGTCATCGCCCGGAGCGAAGGCACCCGAGTGCTGGTCGATACCTCTGTCTGGATCGATCACCTGCGGCGAGGTAATCGCCGGCTCGTCGATCAGCTCGAAGCGGGCGACGTCCTGACGCACCCATTCGTGATCGGCGAGATCGCGTGCGGGCATCTGCGCAATCGTTCGGAAATCCTGGCGTTGCTCGGGAATCTCGTCGCGACGCCAGCGGCAGAGCATGCCGAAGTCATGGCCTTCGTCGATGCCCACGAGCTGATGGGCCAGGGTCTCGGCTGGGTCGACATGCATCTGCTCGCATCCGCAGCTCTCGCGGGCACGCCATTGTGGACGCTGGATCGGCGTCTGTCGGCCGCCGCCGATAGTCTCGGCTTGCGCCGGTTCTGACGGGTTATGGTTGCGGCTGCTCGGCCGCTTTGTCCATGGCTTCGCTGTCTGTGGCGACGGGCTGGATGCCCTGACGCTTCATGACGACGATCAGGATCGTGAACAGGACGATCAGCACGAGTGGAAACAGCGCCAGATTGTCGAGCGTGGCCCGGCCGGCTTCGAGCTCGATGGCGTCGCCGACGATTCCCGCAGCGGCCGCATCCGCCCGCGCATCGTCGAGCCAGGTGCCGATGACGGGTTGCCAATAGCCGGTGGCAGCCATGCCTACGCCACCGATGAGCGACATGCCGAGCGCCCCGGTCCTGGGCTGATACTCGCCGATGAAGCCCAGCATCGTCGGCCAGAAATACATGACGCCGACGGCGAACAGCATTGCAGCGATATAGACCATCCCGCCGGACGCGACGCTCATTGCATAAATTCCGACTGTCGCAATGACGGCGGACCCGAGCAGCACGCCCGGAGGATGCAGCCTATGAATCACGGGACCCGCGAACTGCCTGCCGATCGCCATCAGGCCAGTGACGAGGGCCAGCACGAGCAACGGATGGGCGCCTGAGTTGCCAAGGATGCGCTCGACCCACTGTTGCGTCCCGAGCTCGGTCACGGCCGTCAGCGACATGCACACGAGCATGAACAGGAACAGCGGCGACACGAGCGACCGGATGTTGGTTCCGGTTGAGGTTTCCGCATGCGTGGTCTCGGGGAACTTGAGCCCGAACAGCATGTAGCCGTAGATCGCTGTTGGCACGAGCATGATGGCGACCTGCAGTCGCCAGCCGAGGCCGATCTCGCCCATGGCGAAGCCGACGAGCGAGCCGATCACGATGCCCCCCGGAAACCAGACATGGAACCGGTTCAGCATCGTCGTCTTGTTGTCGTGATAAATGTCGGCAATCAGGGGGTTGCACCCTGCCTCGACCGTGCCGTTGGCAAATCCGATGACGAGCGTAGAGAACACGAGCCATTCGAGCCCGCCCGCGGTCATCCACAGGACCAGCCCGACGAGATGGGCAAAGAACGCGATGTAGACCATGCGCTTGGCGCCGATCAGGTTGTAGATCAGGCCGCCGATCAGCGTCGCGATCGGGAAGCCCCAGAAAGCCATGCTGTTCATCCAGCCGAGCTGGTTGTCGGTCAGGCCGAATTCGTTGCTGAGCTCGGTCAGCGTCCCGGCACGGATGGCGAAAGTCATGGCTGTGACGATCAGGGCCACGCAGCTGGCGGTGAAGATTCGGGTCTGATTGGATGTGCTCATGGTTCTTGGTGTTTTATCTGGAGTGAAGGCCGAGGCGTTGCCATTCTATAATGCGCCGATGCGGCAGCGACCGACAATTCCGGGCCTTGCACTTATCGCCTGCGCCGTGGCGCTGGTGGCCGGTTGCGGCCGGGATTCGGCGCTCGAGCACGCCGGGACCGTGTCGGCGAATTGCATGGATTGCCACAACTCGATCGACATGACCGCGGGCCTGAGCCTCGAAGGCCTCGACTTCGACGCCATCCCGGCGGATGCCGAGATCTGGGAAAAGGTCATTCGCAAGCTCAGGGCCGGGATGATGCCGCCCAGCGACGGGCCGACCCTGGCTCGGGAGACGCGAAGCCAGCTCGTCGCCTGGCTCGAAACCGAGCTCGACGCCGCGGCGGAGCGCGCGCCGGATCCCGGGCGCAAGGTCGCGTTCCATCGCCTGAACCGCGCCGAGTTCCGCAACGCCGTCCGCGATCTGCTCGACGTGGATATCGACGTCGATGAGCTCTTGCCGGGCGACGACGTCAGCTTCGGTTTCGACAATATCGCCGGCGTCTCGAAAGTCTCGCCGACGCTGCTCGAGCGCTATCTCGGGGCCGCCGACGTCATCAGCCGGCTCGCCGTCGGGCGTCCGGCGCCATTCGAGAACATCGACTACTTCCGCGTGCCGGACGACCTGTCGCAGGAGCGCCGGCTGCCGGGCATGCCGTATGGCACGCGCGGCGGCACGCGCATCAGCTACACCTTTCCCGTCGATGCGGAATACGTGATTGCGCCGCGGCTGCAACGCGATCTCAACGAAAGCATGCCGGCCTACGCCGAGGACCAGCAGCTCGAGGTCAGCATCGACGGTGAGCGCGTGGCGATGTTCACGCTGCCGGGCGCCGGGCCGAGAACGCCGCCGCCCCCGCCACCGGCAGCCGACGCTGCCGGAGACGGTAACAACGGCGGCATGCCGCCGATCAGCCAGATCGAGCGGCGCGTCAATCTGAGCCGAGCCGAGCGGGCGGCCCGCAACCGGGCGGACGAGGGCTGGGAAGCCAGGGTTCCGGTCAGCGCCGGGCGCCGCGACGTCGTCGTCACCTTCATCGGCCGGACGGCCGCACTCGACGAGACCGCGCGGTTGCCGTTCCTCCGGCCCTACCCGTCCGGCGTCAACATTCCCGAAACCCGAACCGGTTCCTATCTGCTGAGCGTCGAGATCAGTGGTCCCTACGATGCGGGCGGTACCGGTGAGTCGCTTGCGAGCCGGGAAAAGATCTTCGTCTGCGAGCCTGCGGCCGACCTCGATCTCGAGTGCGCCGAGAGCATCCTGGCCGCGCTCGCGCGGCGCGCCTATCGTCGCCCCGTCGAGGCGGCCGATGTCGAGCCGCTGCTCGCGTTCTTCGAGGAGGGTGCGGCGGACGCGGGATTCGATGCCGGGATTCAGGTCGCCATCAAGCGCTTGCTCGTGGCGCCGGAGTTCCTGTTCCGGATCGAGCAGGACCCTGAAGAACTGCCGGCCGGCACGCCTTACGAGCTAGACGCGCTGGCACTGGCGTCGCGGCTGAGCTTCTTTCTCTGGAGCAGCATCCCCGACGAGCGGTTGCTCGGGCTGGCCGAGTCCGGCGAGCTCGAGGACGAGGCCGTGCTCGAAGCCGAGGTTCGGCGGATGATTGCCGACCCGAAGGCCGATGCCTTCGTCGAGAACTTCGCCGGGCAATGGCTCTATCTGCGCAATCTCGATGCGATCGTTCCGGTGCAGAGCAATTTCCCGGATTTCGACGACACGCTCCGGCAGGGCCTCAGACGCGAGACCGAGCTCTTCTTCACGGCGATCGTTCGCGAGGACCGCAGCGCGTTCGAGTTGCTCGACGCCGACTTCACCTATCTCAACGAACGCGTCGCGAAGCACTACGGCATCCCGGGAATCAAGGGCAGCCATTTCCGGCGCGTGGAGCTCGGCCCGGACGACCCGCGGCGCGGGCTGCTCGGGCATGGCAGCATACTGGCCGTCACGTCTTACCCGGATCGGACGTCGCCGGTCATTCGCGGCAAGTGGATTCTCGAGAACCTGCTCGGCGCGCCGCCGCCGAATCCTCCGCCCGATGTGCCCGGGCTCGTCGCAACCGACGGCGCGGGCACGGTAATTTCGATGCGCGAGCGCTTCGCCGTGCATCGCGAGAACCCGAGCTGTGCGAGCTGTCATGCGCTCATGGACCCGCTCGGTTTCGCGCTCGAGAATTTCAACGCGATCGGCCAGTGGCGAACGCTCGGCGATGCGGGCGAGGCCATCGATGCGAGCGGGGCGATGCCGGACGGCACGAGCTTCGACGGGATCAGCGGCCTCAAGGTGGCGCTGGGGTCGTCCGATCAGTTCCTGACGACCTTTACCGAGAAACTTCTGACCTACGCGGTAGGGCGCGGCATGGAGCACCACGACATGCCGGCCGTCAGGCACATCGTTCGTGACGCGGCGGCCGACGACTACCGCATGACCTCGTTTATCATGGGCGTCGTCAAGAGCGCCCCATTCAGAATGCGGAGCACGGGAGCATGAGCGCAATACTGACCCGAAAATCTCTGCCGCGCAGGAGGTTCCTCAAGGGAGCAGGGGCAGCCGTCGCGCTGCCGATGCTCGACGCGATGACGCCGGCGCTGGCGCAGGCGCCCGCGGTGCCGAAGCGAATCGCCTTCATCTACATGCCGAACGGCGTCGCGATGAACTTCTCGGGCATCAACTACTGGACGCCCGAGGGCGAGGGAACGGACTTCGCGCTGTCGCCGATCCTGACACCGCTCGCACCCTACCGGGACCGCCTGAGCGTCATCAGCGGAACGGCACATCATCAGGCCGATGCGCACGACGATGGCGCCAACGGCGACCACACGCGCTCGGTCGCATCCTGGCTGACGGGCGTCCATTGCAAGCGCACCGAGGGCGCCGATGTCGAGAACGGCATCTCGGCGGACCAGCTCGCGGCCCAGGTCATCGGCCGGGACACGCCGCTGCCCTCGCTCGAGCTCGGCATCGATCTCAATTTCCTCTCGGGGCAGTGCGAGAACAGCTACAGCTGTGTCTATCTCAATACGCTCTCGTGGAGCTCGCCGACGACGCCGCTGCCGACCGAGAACAATCCCCGGATCGTCTTCGAGCGCTTGTTCGGCAACGGCGGTACGACCGAGCAGCGCATGGCGCTCGCGCGCGAGAACCGCAGCATTCTCGATTCGGTCAGCGAGGACTTCCAGCGGCTGTCCGCGAGCCTCGGGCCGGCCGATCGCAGTCAGGTCACTGATTACCTCGATGCCGTCCGCGAGGTCGAGCGCCGGATTCAGGCGGTCGAGACGCTCGGTGCCGACGCCGGCCTGCCAGCGCTCGAGCGTCCCCGCGGCGTGCCGGACAACTTCGGCGATCACGTCAAGCTCATGTACGAGCTGCAGTGGCTCGCGTTCCAGGCGGACATGACGCGCGTCGTCACGTTCATGCTCGGGCGCGAGCTCAACTTCAGAACCTACCCCGAGATCGGGATCAACGAGGGGCATCACGGGCTGTCGCACCATCAGGACCGGCCGGAGCAACTCGAGAAGCTGTCGCGCCTGAACACCTATCAGACCGATCTGTTCAGGTGGTACCTCGACAAGCTCGACTCCACGCCCGAGGATGGCGGCAGCATGCTCGACAACTCCCTTTTCCTTTACGGGGCGAGCCTGTCGAACCCGAATCTGCACGCTCACTTCAATCTGCCGCTGACCATGGTGGGCGGCGATCGCGCGATCCATCAGGGTGGGCGCCATCTGGTCTTCCCCGAAGACACGCCGATGACCAATCTGCTGCTGTCCATGCTCGACAAGGTCGGCGTCGAGGTCGAGTCGCTGGGGGACTCAACGGGCCGGCTGCCGGTCTGAGTCAGCCGATGCTCAGGCGCATGGTAATCGGGGTCGTCTTCAGCTCCGTGCTCATGGTCGCGCCCGCCGTGCGCGCGGCGCCGCTGCTCGACGCCGTCAAAGCCGGCGATCTGGCCGAGAGCTTCCGCCTGCTCGACGAGGTCGAGGTGGATTCGGCTGTCGCCGAAGCCGACGGCACGACGGTCCTGCACTATGCGGCGGAGCTCAACGACGCCGACCTCGTGCGGCGGCTGCTCGAATCCGGTGCCGACGCCTCGGCCCGGAACCGTTACGGCGTGAGCCCGATCTATATCGCAGCGCTGAACGGCAACGCCGATATCGTCGGGCAGCTGCTCGACGCGGGCGCCGATCCCGACAGCACTTTGCCCGAAGGCGAAACTGTTCTGATGACGGCTGCCCGCGCAGGCGAAGTGGCAACTCTCGATGTCTTGCTGCGCGCTGGCGCCGACGTCGAAGCGCGCGAGGGCTGGAAAGCACAGACGGCGCTGATGTGGGCTGCCGCCGAGAACAATGCCGATGCTGTCCGCCGCCTGCTCGAAGCCGGCGCCGACCGCGATGCCGCGAGCGCCGGTGGCGAGTACACGCCCATCAAGTTCGCGGTGCGCGCCGGCGCCATCGATTCGACCCGGGCGCTGCTCGATGCCGGGGCCGACGTCAACGAGACGATGCGCGACGGCACGAGCCTGCTCGTGCTCGCCGTCACGAATGCCCATTACGAGCTGGCCGGTGTTCTGCTCGACTACGGCGCCGACCCGAACGCCGACGCGCAGGGCTGGACCGCGCTGCATCAGATCGCCTGGTCGCGGCGCTGGAACATGGGCTTCAATCTGCCGGGCCCCTATCAGACCGGCAATCTCGACAGTCTCGATCTCGTTCGCCGGCTCGTGGAGCACGGCGCGGATATCAACGCGCGCCAGCACCAGGAGCCGAAAGACGGCAACCGCAACAAGCTCGATCGGATCGGCGCGACGGCATTCCTGCTCGCGGCCAAGGCCTGCGATCTGCCGCTGATGCGCGTGCTGCTCGGGCAGGGGGCCGATCCTTCGATCACGACCGCGAACGGCACGACGCCGCTCATGGCAGCGGCCGGTGTGGGGATCTGGGCCCCGGGCGAGAACCCCGGCACGCACGAGGAGGCACTCGCAGCAGTCAGGCTGGCCTTCGAAGTCGGCGGCGGCGATGTCAACGCCGTCAATGCCGAGGGCGACACGGCGCTGCACGGGGCGGTCTACCGCGGCGGCGCGATACCGGTCATCGAGTTTCTGGTGGCGCAGGGCGCGAAGCTCGATGCGGTCAACCAGTTCGGCTGGATGCCGGTGACGGCCGCGGACGGTCTGGAGTACACGCCCGCCGTTCTGAAGCGATATCCGGACGCCGCCGCGCTGCTGCGGACTTACATGGCCGAGCAGGGCTTGCCGGTGCCGGCATCGACCCAGCCCGGCCGCAGAGCCGAATAGCACGGTTCTTAGCGTCCGGTCGGCGCGAGGAACAACAATGAAAACCAGTCGACGCAAGTTTATCGGGTCCACCACTGCTGCCGGTGCCGTTGCCGGCACGATGCCGCTGGCAGGTTCATTGATGGCACAACCGCAATTGTTCTCGATCTCGCTGGCCCAGTGGTCGCTCAACCGACGCATCTTCGGTGGCGAGCTCGACGCGCTCGACTTTCCCGTGTTCACGCAGGAGACCTTCGGCATCAATGCCGTCGAGTACGTCAATCAGTTCTTCATGGAC
>DATCZB010000212.1:0-25023 GCA_036526155.1 Gammaproteobacteria bacterium | reverse complement strand
GCCAGGCACGCAGCTGCTGATACTCGCCAACGTCTCGATCTTTCTGGTCGAGCGCGTGACGGGCGCGAATCTGTGGGGCTTATTCGCGCTCTGGCCCGTGGCCACCGATTTCCAGTCGTTCTTCTGGCCCTGGCAGATCGCGACTTACGGCTTTCTGCACGCCGATTTCACGCATCTGTTCGTCAACATGTTTGCCATCTTCATGTTCGGCAGCCAGATCGAGATGCTGTTCGGCCAGCGCTGGTACCTGACCTACTTCCTGGTCTGCATATTCTCCGCAGCGGTGCTGCACCTCATCGTGGGCGCCGTGACCAACTCGCCGCCGATTCCGACCGTTGGTGCGTCGGGCGGCGTCTTCGGGCTGCTGCTCGCTTTCGGCATGTACTTCCCTAAGCGGCGCATCATGCTGCTGATTCCGCCGATCCCGATGCCGGCCTGGCTGTTCGTGACGGCCTACGGGCTGCTCGAGCTGTATCTTGGTGTCACGGGAACCGCACCGGGCGTCGCCCATTTCGCTCATCTCGGCGGCATGGTCGGCGGTTACATCATGATCAGGTACCGCCGGGGCCTGCGGCGGTAGGGTCTGCAGGCAGCGCGCTAGTTGACCGAGAGTCCGTCGGAGTTACCGAAAGTCCGATCCTGATCGGATACGGCGCCGACGAGAAAGCCGGCCGGCCTGCCGTCCTTCAGCGGCCTGGTGCGTACCGTCACCCGGTCGCCTTCGCGCCAGAAGTTCGGTGAGACGCCGATCCGTCTGAGCCGCGGCGGGGCATCGAGCTCGAAGCCCCATTCGGTGATCGTGCCGTCTTCGTTCTCGATGTTGACGTAGAGCCACGAATGCGGGTTGACGTAGTCGAAGTGCGTCACCGTGCCCGTCAGCTCGAGCGTCAGCCGGTCTTCGAACATCGCGCCCGAGTGATGCGACAGCGCCGGCATGGAAACCGCGCCGATCAGGACGGCGACGAGCGCGAAGCGTGATCCTTTCTGCATTTTGTCTCTCCTGCTGCGCGCGCGACTACTGATGCACATAGTCTTCGTCGAACCAGAAGTCCGGATTGGTGATGTCCGGCTTCTCGCCCGGCGCATACTGGCTGACGACGCCATCGTTGGTGATGTACCACTGTGAGCCTTCGACGCAATCCCATTGATGCGGCCAGACGATCTCCTTCTGCTCGGGCGAGCGATCGTCGTCCTTATAATACGCAACGACCGTATGCCAGGGCTCGACGAAGGTCGGGTCGTACATCGTGACTTCGATCTCGATGCGCTCCTCCGGAATATGCGCAGCACCGAGCGTATTGACCGCGATATCGACGCCGGCTTCGACCGGGTTTACCTTCTTCCAGCGCTCGATGACTTCCATCTGGTTCGTCTGTCGCGGCATGTTGCGCTGCAGGATCCCTTCCTTGATGCCCCTGGTCCAGATGACAAGGACGTCCTCGTCCCAGAAGCCGATCGAATAGCCGAGCCACTCGTTCGTCATCCACTCATCTGACGGGTGCGACCGACCGTCGGTGAAGACGCGCCGGAACTCGTTGACCATCTCGCTGCCGAGCACCGTCTTGTCCGGCGTCAGAAACTGCTCGCGATAGCCGTACTCGGTAAACCAGCGCGGGAAGTTGGGCGGCAGACAAAAAGAGATCGGATCGATCGCGTGATTCTCGCGCCACATGCGTGCATCGAACTCGAACTGCTCACGGGCTTCGGGGGTGAGGCGAACGGCCATGCCCTCGTAGTCGGAATTCAGGCCGACGATCGCAAGCTCGCCGGTGCTGTTCTCGGTGCCCCAGTGACCGCTCCAGTCGGGCAGGCTCGTCAGGCTGTGACGGGTTGGCCCGCCGCGGCTCATCGCGTCGGCGAGCAGGGCCTCGTAGTGGGCCTCCGCCGATTCGTAGCCGCAAGGCCCGCCCGGCAGCTCGAACGAGCCCCATACAGTCGTGAACTCGCGTCGGGCCGAGACGCTCTGCGACGTGCCGAGATCAGGATACTGCGATTTCAGCGGCACGCAGTCGGATGCTGCTGACTGTGCTCTGGCAACGCCACTGCCTTTCATTCCGCCGATCAAAGTGATCGCCGCGAGCACGCCGGCGCTCAGTGCAAGCATGCCCCCGTAGCTGTGTTTCGCCACGTCTTCCCCCTTATGTCATTTGGATCTTTGTCCGTGAGCCAATATACTCGATTGCAAAGAACAATAACGAAAGTCTCTCTCGGAGACAGTATGAATCAACGACCGCGCTTAATCGGGCTGCTCGTCATCGCAGCCTCGAGTCTCTTGCTAGGAATTGGCACGCCAGCCGGGATCGATCACTTCTGGCTTGCTTGCGGCCTGCTCGCCTTTTTCGGGGCCTCCCAGGGCCACTACTGGGACCGCAGCGCCCGTGAGCTCGCTGACCGTGACGGCCTCGTAACGCTTGATGATCGGGTGCCCGTCAGGACCGAACTCGATCGAAACGGCAGGCGTAAGCCTGAGTTGCTCGATGACTTCCGTGTCGATGTC
The DNA here is from genome assembly GCA_036526155.1 of Gammaproteobacteria bacterium. GTDB lineage: Bacteria > Pseudomonadota > Gammaproteobacteria > Steroidobacterales > Rariloculaceae > DATCZB01. The sequence continues at coordinate 22,526 of DATCZB010000212.1, read as the reverse complement.
GAAATATTCGGCCATCGCCTCGATTGAGGTTGGCTCTGCGCGAGCACGCCGATTTCGCTTGCCATAACGCCACAAATTGCCGAGTGACCAGAGCGAAACGGTGGCAAATATCGCCACGACGATGCCCGCGTAAATCAGCAGCACGCCACCGAGATTTTGTGCTCCGCCCTCGCGAATCATGACGTCGTAGGCAAGCTCGAATCCGAACAGCCAGGCAAACAGGCTGATCAGCGGCATCCATAAATAGAGATAGACACTCCACATGATCGCGGTGATCACGAGATCGCGAGTCCGCTCACGCCCCGACAACAGCTCCGGAGCGTTGATGTGCATGTGATGGCTCGGCGTGCTCACTAAGATTCGACTCCGGGGCGAACGCCGCGGTCGGGGCTCTCCCAGATTGCTCGCTCGCCCCGGCGTTTCAGGAGTGTCTTCGGAACGGCTACGATCGTCGCCGCGGAGTGGATCATCCAGTAAAGCGTCGGGTACCAGATCATCCAGTAGTAATAACGGCTGAGCGCCGGCTCGTAGCGTGAGTCGATGGCCAGGCTGACGCCGAACTGGATCAGGCAGGTTGCACCGAGAACCACGCCGGCCCAGCCGGGCAGGATGCTCGAGACGACGTAAGGCGGCTCGAGCGGCGTGATCAGCCCGATCACCCAGAGCAAGGAGATGACGGCGATGGTGTATGCCCAGATCGTGCTGACAATCAGCTCGAGCCCGACGATCCACATCCGCCGGCTCTTCCACTGGCAAAGTCCGCGCCAGTATCTGAAGAAGACTTCTACACCGCCCTGGGCCCAGCGCAGGCGCTGTTTCCAGAGCCCCTGATAAGTCTCGGGCATCAGAATCCAGCACAGCGCATTCGGCTCGTAGCGAATGTCCCAGTGCCGCAGCTGCAGGCGCCAGCTGACGTCAATGTCCTCCGTCACCATGTCCGTGTTCCAGTAGCCGACCTGATGCAGCGCCGCCTTTCTGAATGCCGCCACGACGCCGGAGACGGTAAAGATGCGCCCGTAGATGCGTTGCGCCCGCTTGATGAGACCAATGATCGAGGAGAACTCGCCGACCTGAATCTTGCCGAGCAGCGTCGTCCGGTTGCGCACGCGCGGGTTGCCGGTCACGGCGCCGACACGTGGGCCGCTGACGAAGTGACGCATCATCCAGCGCGTCGCGTGCTTGTCGAGCAGCGCATCGCCGTCGAGGCAGATCAGGAATTCGTGTCGCGCCGCCAGCGCCGCCATGCGCAGACCCATGGCCTTGCCCTGATTCACCGGAAAGTGAATAACGCGCAGGCGAGATTCAGCTTTGGCCAGCCGCTGCAGCCTCTCGCCAGTATCGTCGGTCGACGCGTCGTCGATCGCGATGACCTCGAGCTCGGGGTAGTCCTGGTCGAGCAGGGAGCGGATCGTTTCCTCGGCGTTTTCTCCCTCGTTGTGGCAGGGCACGAGGAAAGATACCGGTGGATTCTCGGGGAGCGGAGGCGGGTTGTCGGGGCGCCGATGATCCGACTTCTCGCGATAGAAAAAGTAATAGATGGCGCCCGTTGCCCAGACGTAAGACATGAACAGCGGGTAGTAGAAGGCAAAGTCGAACATGCCGTAGACGAAGGCGTCGAAATTCATTGCGCCGCCCCCATCGGAAAGACGGCGACCGACATGCCTTCACGCAGGGACTGCAGATCGGGGTGGCCAGTGATGAAGTCATCCGGGTAGTAAGCGAGATTGCGGACGCCGAGCGTCTGCAGATGCCGCATCGTGTCGCGAATCTCGGTCGCGTCGATTCGGTCTCGCGTTCGCCAATCGACGGTTTGCAGCTCGAAGATGACCTTGTCGCTGTTGCGGCTCGCGCCGAGCGCCTCCGCCGCGAGCTGCTCGTAAAACGCGCGGTGATTCGGGAAGTTCTCGAACCGCGGCATCGCCATGACGGCGACGTGGTCGTAGGCCTCGGTGAATGCGTCGAAGTTCTGGCCGAGCCTCAGCTCGGGGTGCGGCGCGAGCAGGGCCGTGGCGAACAGGTTGCGGGCCGTCTTGACGTGGGGACGGAAGCGGCGAACCGTTGCCGTGAGCTCGGCCGTGAAATCGATAATCGAGTCGCTTCTGAAGCGCGCCCAGTCGGCGGTAAGCGCCGGATCCTCGGCCAGCTGCTCGAATGAGAAGTCCGGGCCAAAGTGTTCACGATAGGCGGCCAGAGCGGGGGCGCTCGCATCCTCGAACTCGTTGAAGCGGCCGTCGTCGTGAAACAGGATGCCCTGGAATTGAGCGTGCCGGGCGAGGTCGGCATAGATCCCGCTGATGACAGCGCGGGCGTCGTCAGAGAATGGTGAGAGCCTTGGCTCCGATGCCGGGTCGAGCGACAGCTCTCCGTGCTTCAGTTGCCTGACTCGCCAGCTCGGATCGATGCCGGCGCCCTCGTAGCTCAGGATCGGCAGCCAGGCATAGACGATGACGCCGGCCCGGGTCTGCAATTGCCACGCAACCCGGTTGAACAGATCGGCGCGCATCGGCAGATAGCGATTCGGGAAGTACAGCGCCTGAGCGCCGCCGTCGGCATCGGGGTCGGCAAAGGCCTGCAGAAACACGTGCGTGATTTCCAGCGCCTTGATTCGGTCCAGGAGCTGGCCGAGGTTCGCTTCCTGCTGTGCCGGGTCTTGCGAATAGACGTAGTCGAGGTCGACATGGGCGGCCCGAACGGCTGGCGAGGTTTCCGGCCGCAGCACGAACCAGGCCAGGTCGCCAACCTCGGGATTGGCGTGGATCAGGTGCCGGGACAGTGCGCTGAGGTCATCGACGGAATTGACGCCGCCGGTCAGCGTCAGCGTCACCGGCATGCCGAGCTCGGTCGCAATCTCGATGCCGATTTCGCTGTGCGCGCCAAAGGGCCAGGTCATGACCCGCGGGCGCACCCCGGTCTCCGACTCGATCGTTGCGACACTGTTCTCGAGGTCGGCACGCAGGCGTTCGGCATACGCCGCGGGCGTCTCATACTCGCCGTCGCCGTAGCGCATCGTCACGGCTGCAGGTTGCTCGTTGCCCTGCGGATTGCCGGTGACGCCGCGGTGCAGGTTATGCGAATGTGAGCCGATCTCGATGAGCTCGTGATTCGCGAGCTCGTGCAGCTCGTCCCAGGTCAGAAAGTCGTCGCGTGTCAGCGCATAGCCTGCCTGTGAGACATGACTGTCGGATTCGATCCAGTCCGTGACGACGCTGACGACTGCCGGGTAGTCGAACAGCTCGAGCAACGGCAGAACATGAGTCGCGACGCTCTTGTAGCCGTCGTCGAATGTCAGCAGGATCGCGCGGTCCGGCAGCGGCTCTCCGCCCTCGCGGGCCGCAAGAATGTCGTCTATGGAGACGACGTTGAAGCCGTTCAGCCTGAGCCAGGTGAAGTGCTCGATCAGATTTGCGGTCGAGACGGCGTATTGATCCGGATCGTAGTCGCCGACGACGTCGTCGCGAACGTCGTGGTAGGCGAGCACCAGAAACGTGTTCTGGCCGGCGAAGGCTGGCGCGGTCGCGAGCAGCCAGAGCAGTGGGATGACGATCAGGCGGGCCATGCTCAGAACCTTCCCGTGACCGAGACGGTGCCGACCGTCGTGTGTTCACGCAGACCGTCGAAGAACTGACCGTGACGCTCCGCGCCGAGCCCGACACCAAGCCGCTGGCTCAGCGACCAGTCGATTCGGTAGGCGAGCGACCAGATCGAGCCGCCCGCGAAGCCGCTCTGGTAGTAGCGGCCGCTGCCGACGCTGACCGTCTGGGTCAGCCCGCGTTCATACCTTCGATAGAGCCGGAGCTCGTGCTCGAGGCCGAGCATGAACGAACGGTCGCTGGTCGGGCTGAAGTAAGGCGCGTTCTGGGTGTCGGCGCTTCCGAAGGCGATCCTGCCCGTTGCGTTGAGCTTCGACCTCGGGCGATTGATGACGCGCCGCCGTCCATCGGCATACAGGCTCTTCAGGGCGTTATCGTCTGAATAATCGAGACGCTCGATACCGAAGCCGACGCTGGCGAGCTCGTGCGGTGCGAAACGCGCACTGAGCGCAGCCCGGTCCGCTTCCAGCCCGAGCCGGTGTGCGCGCAGCTGGACGTTGTCGCTGTTCCATTCGAGGCTGCCGTTCAGCGACCAGTAGTCGCTGAGACGGTACGCAGCGTCACCCGCGATGCCGACGTCACCCCCGCCGCTGCGGCTGCCCGAGACGATGCCCGTTGCGACGAAGCGCGGCGAGCGGAACTCGAGGCCCGCGCCGAGCCTGCGCCGACGCCCCTCGCCTTCGGGGAACTCGCCGTAGCCATCATGGGTGGCGACCAGGGCGCGGAAGCGATAGCCGAGCGGCGCCGTATACCAGCGGGCGTCGATCGTGTAGTTGTTCGATCCCGAGATCGGGCCGCTCGATTCGCCCGATGATGCCCAGATCCACAGCTCGCGCTCGTTGTGGATCCGCCAGCGCTCTGTGAGCTGGATGACGCCCGGATTGCGGGCATGATTCTCGGTCAGGTCATCGAGGATCGAAGCCGCCTCGCGGTAGTCGCGAGCATCCATTCGCGAGTGAGCGAAGCCGATCTGGGCGCTGAGCACCTCGTCTTCCATGGTCAGCACGCGCTGGTACTCGGCCAGCGAGCGATCGAGCCAGCCGCGCCAGCGGTAGATATTCGCGAGCTCGTTGCGGAAGTCGCTGTTGTTGGGTGCCTCCCGGAGCACGGCCTCGAATCGCGCTTGCGCAGCATCGAGCTGATCGCCGTAGGACTCCGTTATGCCGGCGACGAGCTCTGCCCGCAGCCAGACCTCATTGCCCTTGATCACGTTCGAGCCATGCGCCTGCCGCACCCGTGGCAGCTCGGCCAGGAGCTTCTGCGTGAGCTCGAATGCCTCGTCGTAACGCTCGAGGTCGAGCAAGGCATAGACACGAGCGAGCTGATAGTCGGCGTTATCGGGCGCCAGGGCGACGGCCCGGTCGACCAGAGCGAGTGCCTCCTCCGGCTGCCTGACCTGCTGATAGGACTTGGCGACTGCGATCAACACGTAGGGCTGGTCGAGTGATTCGCTGTCCGGCAGCGACTCGAAAACGGCCACCGCTGCTTCGGCCTCGTTGGCCTCGTTGAGTGCAACGATCCGATCGAGCAGGAGCGAGCGACGGCTCGAGGGCTGCGTCGTCGCATCGAGGCGCTCGTCGATCAGCGTGATGGCGCGATCGCGGTTCTCGTATTGGGTTCCGGGCAGATAGGGCGTCCGGGCGGTCAGTCGAAAATTGATCGCGGCTTCGTCGGCCCGGAGCCGCTCGATCTCCTCGGCGGTCAGAATGCCCGGGTAGCGGGCCTCGAGCTCGAGCGCCTGCGTCGGGAGCAAGAGTGAACGCAGGGCCAGCGCCTTGCCACGCAGCGCTTCCCGGTGGCCCGGCTCGGCATGCAGTACCGAGTCATATGCGGAAAGGGCCGACAGCGGTTCGCCGATCGCGTTGAAGGCGTAGGCCCTGGCCAGATCGACATCGATCCCGTCGAGCCCGCGATCTTCGAGATCTTCCGACAGGCGATAGGCATTGAACGTGTCGACCGCGTCACCCGCCGTGAGCAGCCGGCCGATCAGAGCATCCCTGTCATTCGGATCGGCCGCGATCGCCGCCTCGTACCACGACGCGGCCAGTCCGAAGCGCTGCGTGTCGCGTGCGGATTTCGCGACGGCCAGCTGAACGTAACGGGGCGCATTTTCGGGAACGAGCGGCTCGGCGATCGCGACGACTTCGGCGTGGTCTCCGGACCAGGCGACGATGGTGACGTAATCGTGGAGCAGCGAAAGCTCCTGCGGGTACGTCGCGACGAGATCGCTGAGTGTGGCAAGTGGTTCGGCATAATTGCCTTCACGGGCCTCGCGAACGGCCTCGTCACGACGCTCGGCGTCGGGTTCGGAAAGCGTCTGCGAAAGGGCCTCCGACGCAAACGTCGCTGAAGCGAAAACTATTGCGCTGACAAGGAGATAGTGGTGTCTGCCGAATCCCTTCGGCCAGGGCCCAAACATCCGCATTGGCGAATGTTAGGAAGCGTTGCGGCGGCGTTAGTGCACGCCGTTCACAGACTCAGAATCACATAACCGGGAGTGTGAACTGCATCACGAAAAATGACGCAAAAAATGCCTCGCGTCGGGAGAAAAGCCCGTCTTGCCTTCAAGTTTCTTTGGCCTCGGCAGGGCATCGGGCCGCATTCAGCGCCCTATCGGCAGGCCATATCTATTATGATTTCTGCAGGTGTTCCAGTCGCATCGTGCGCACAACCGAATAATGGGGGATCAGTTCATGAAGCCAATCAGCAGGCGCGGGTTTGTCAGAGCATCGGGTGCGCTCGCCGTGGCGCCAGCCTTAGCCGCCGTAACGGCCCGAGCCCAGCCGCCGGCGCCCGACACCGGTGATCTGCGCGCGGAACGCGACATCGTTTTCGGCAAGGGCGGAGACATGGATCTCCTGCTCGATGTCTATCATCCGCCCGAGGGCGTTACGCCCAAGCGCATGGCCATCGTGCATCTGTTCGGTGGAGGCTTCTTCGTCGGCAGCAAGACAGCCGGTTACATCATCAATGATGCAAAAGCGCTCGGCGCTCGCGGCTACACGAATATTTCCGCCAACTACCGCCTGCAAAGCCAGGGCCTGTGGCCGGCGCAGATTCACGACACGAAGGCAGCGATTCGCTGGACGCGGGCCAACGCCGATCGACTCGGCATCGATGCCGACAAGATTGCCGTGGCGGGTTACTCGGCCGGCGGCATGCTGTCGCTGATGGCCGGTGCGACCAACGGCATGGACGAGTTCGAAGGTGACGGCGGCAACGCGGGCGTGAGCTCCGAGGTGCAGGCAGCGATCGGCGTCTACCCGCTCGCGAGCGCTCAGACGGCTCGGGGCCTGTTTCCCCAGGATCTGTCCGAGCAGGAGATCGAAGCCGCGATGCGCGCGGCGTCGCCGACGACGCATATCAGCGCGAATCATGCGCCGACGATCTTTATCCACGGCACGGCCGACAGGACAGTGCTGCCGTCATCGAGCATCGACTATTTCAGTCGGCTACAGGAGCTCGAAGTGGAATCGGCGATGACGATGATCCAGGGCGCGAATCACGCCTTCGACAATGCTGCCCTCGACGCCGTCGAGCTCATGGCGCAGTCGATCGATCTGTTCCTCGACCGCCTGTTCGTCAATCCGACCCCGTATGCCGGGTTCGGCATGGGCGGCGGTGGGCGCGGACGCGGACGAGGCGAGTAGCGAAGGCGCGGATCGAGGCTTGCTTCCCGTGCAGGGGACAGCGTCAGTCGTCGCAAGAGCGCTAACAGCGCTCGCCGGCATACTCGTCGGCGGCGCGGTCATCGCGCAGAGCTATGTGCCGGTTGCAGACTGGATCGAGCTTCCGGCCGGCCGCGAGACGCTCGGGCAGATGCACGGCGACATCGCCGTGAGCTCGGCCGGCGAGGTCTACGTCAGCATCGAGACCGATGGCATGGGCGTACAGGTTTTCTCGTCCGAAGGCACTTATCTGCGCAGCCTCGATCAGGCCCCGGCGGACCTGCACGGTTTCGTCATTCGCGATGCTGGGGACGGTGAGCACATCTATGGCGTCAGCCTGCGCGGGCAGCGATTCGTCAAGATGACGCTTGCCGGCGAGATCGTTCTGGATATTCCGCGTGATTCGATCCCGCGGAAATTCTGGACGGAGAACCAGTTCTCGTCAGAGCTCGGCGTGCTGCTCTCGGGGATGGACGTCGGCCCGGACGGCGACCTGTATGTCACCGACGGATACTCGAGCGACTACGTACACCGCTTCGACCGGAACGGGAACTATCTCGAGACTTTCGGCGGCAAGGCCGCGCCTTATGGCTTCAATATCCTGCACAAGATTGCGATCGATACGCGGTTCGATCCGGTTCGGATCATCGCGACGGACCGGCTGAACAACCGCGTCGTCCATCTCGGGCTCGACGGCGAGTTCCTCGGCGTGGTCAGCGACGAGCTGATGTTGCCGGCGGCGCTTACGATCCTCGGCGACAACGTCATCGTCGGCGAGCTGCAGGGCCGGGTCACGGTTCTGGACAAGTCGGGTGGTGTGGTCGCGCATGTCGGCACGAACACCGACGAGGGCATCGGCGGTAATCGCATGCCGCCCGAGCAGTGGCGCACGGGCTTCGTCGTCGCGCCGCACGGCGTGGCAACGAACGCCGAAGGGGACCTGTTCGTCGCCGAGTTTTCGACTTTTGGTCGCGTGCACAAATTTGACTTGCGTTAGTTGATTCCGCGGTCAGCGCGGAGGGGGGGATTCGATGGAACGCGCAGTGACTCGGCTGGTAGATGACTTTGCCGAAGGCAGGCTGTCGCGCCGTGGCCTGATTCGCGGGCTGACGGCTATCGCGGCGGCCGGAACGGCAACCGCGGCCCGAGCCCAGGAAACCCCGTTCGAGTCGACGGCAATCGACCACATCAGCGTGCAGGTCGAGGACCTCGGTCCTTCGATCGAGTTTTACCAGACGATATTCGGCCTCACGATCCTGAATCAGGACGAGGCCAACAAGATCGTGCGCATGGGACCCGCAGGTGGACGCATCATCGTCTCGCTGCACGAAAAGCCGCCGATCGGCATCGTCGATCATTATGCGATCGCCATTCGCAACTTCGACCAGCAGCAGGTGACGGACGCGCTCGCGGCGCACGGGCTCGAAGCGCAGCAAAACCTGGATTACGGGTTCTATGTCCGCGACCCGGCCGGAATACCGGTGCAGATAGTCGGCGCGCGCTAGCGTCTGGTCACCATGTCACAGGAAGCGCAAACCGACGACACCCACGTTGAGCTGCCGCAGGTCGACAGCAAGCTCGTCTCGGTCAGGGAGCCGGCCATTGCCCGCGTTGCGGGCAACGATGCCTGCACTTTCGGCAAATCCAATTCCTGGATTCGCAACGTCGCCTTAGACGTGTCGGGCACACCGCTGTCCGGCGCGTTCCATGCCGGGCAGGCCATCGGCGTTCTCGCGCCCGGTACCGACGACCGGGGCCGCTCGCACCACGTCAGGCTCTATTCCATCGCCAGTCCCGACTCGGGAGAGGATGGCGAGGGCAATGTGATCTGCACGCCCGTCAAGCGCGTCATCGACGAGCACTGGCCGAACGAGGGCGAGGGCGAGCGGCGCCGCGGACTGTTCATGGGCGTGTGCAGTAACTACCTTTGCGACCTCAGAGTCGGCGACGAGGTGCGGGTCACGGGTCCGGTCGGCAAGCGGTTTCTGCTGCCGACGCATCCGGAGAAGCATCACCACGTTTTCGTTGCGACCGGCACCGGCATCGCCCCGTTTCGCGGCATGGTGCTCGAGCTGCTCAAGGGCCCGGCCGGCAACGCAGGCTGCGAGATCTGGTTGCTGATGGGGTCCCCCTACACCACGGATCTGCTCTACCATGAGCAGTTCCTCGACCTCGCCGCAAAATACGAGAATTTTCACTACCGGCAGGCAATCAGTCGCGAGCCACAGCCGGATGGCTCGCGCGGCATCTATGTCGACGCGCTGATCGAACGCGAGCTCGATCGCATCGGCACGCTGCTGGCCGATGACCACACGGTGCTCTATCTATGCGGCCTGATCGGCTTACAGCAGAACGTGTTCCGGCGTCTCGCCGGTCTCGGCCTGCTCGAGTCTTATGCCGTCGACTCGAAGGGCGTTCTTGGTCCGGATCCTGCCGAATGGTCGCCGGAAGATTTTCGCCGCGCGCTCAAGCCCACGGAGCGCTGCATGATCGAGGTCTACTAAAAAGGGGTCTGCCAAAAAGGGGTCAGACCCCTTTTTTAAAAAAGGGGTCTGACCCCTTTTTAGCAAAGAACTCTGACGCTTCTTTGGTCTTCGGTCAGGGCGCCGGCACGATCGCAATCCGGTCGCCGCGATACGAGCCGACCCAGAGGTCGTCACCGACTTCGAGCGCCACGGTGCCGCCGCCGAACCCCGGCATGTCGTCCTGCGAATAAGTCGTCTCGACCTCGAGCGTCCCGGGGTCGATCAGGACGACTTGCCAGTCCTGCCCGACCTGGCCCACACCGATCAGCCGGCCGTCGCGTGCCCAGTGGATGTTGTCGATGCGAAATCCGAGCGGGACCTCCTCGCGCACGGGTGGCGTCTGGCCGCGTGTGAGCCGGATGAACGACTGGCTGCCCCAGGCCGCGATATAGATGATCTGACCGTCGGGGGAGAGCTCGACGCCGTTGGCGCCCGAAGCCTCGCTGCCCGGCACTTCGCTCCAGCCCGACTCCGCATGCCACTCCCAGAGCTCACCGTTCACGGTGCCGTCCATCATCCCTTGCATCGGCTCATTGCGCGGGTTGAAGTTGGTCGTCAGAAAGCCGCCGTCGGGCAGCCCGCGCACCGAGTTGAGGCCGATGGGGTCGGGCGCGGTGGCGCAACCGATCCACGTGACGGCGGGCATGTCCGAGCTCGTGTCGACCTCGAAGACCTCGATCGACTCGCGGGCGCCGTGGCCGACGACGAAGAGGTCGTAGACCGGGCCACGTCCGGGCGCGACGTAAACACCGTGAGTCGTGAACTCCCCCGTGCTCGGGGGCGACGGGCAATCCGGATAGGCGTCGGCGTCGAGCTGCTCGACCGCCGAGGCCGACGGATACGCCGTGTAGCTCATGTGGTCGCTCGCCCGGATCAGCGTCACGCCGCCGCTGCCGGAGAACGCCGATGCGACGACCCAGTCAGGCCCGAGTGCGACGAGATCTTCGGGGCCCTGTTGCCCGCAGATGTAGTCGTCGCCTGGCTCACAGGGCGGCGGCGCGGGGAACTGAGGGGGTTGGGCCGCGAGCGGTGACGCGCACAGGGTCGCGATGCTCAGCAGGACCGGACTTGAAATCTTCACGGGCATTCTCCTTCTTGTTCGAGCCTCGGGCGCCCCTCGAGGTGACGACTATGGTACTGCGAGAGTGCAAGCTCCGGCGCCATGCGGGGGTCGCGGCCGACGAGCGGTTGCTTGCGGCAGACTTGTTGCGAGTCTCAGGGAGGGGGATCCCATGCGTACGAAGGCCCTGGCTGCTGCAGCTACGCTCACGTTCCTGTTCGCAATCGGTTCAGCGGCTCAACAGGCGCTGGATGACGACGGCATTTATGAAGCCGAGTGCGCTCGCTGCCACGATGCCGGGCAACCTGCTGCTGGCTTTCGGCGTCGACGACTGAGGCAGGCTTCTCGTCCTGCTTTCGTGATGGAGGCGAGTGAGTGCCACGTCCTTGTGGCGCTTGCTGTCCGTAAATTTTCGCAGGGCTGAATCGGTAGCGACCGGGAGTGGCATTTCAGCAGGCTTTAGCCAACCGGGTATGCCCTTTCCGGGAGCCGCACCCGCTCATGCCAGGAGGTTCGATTGATCTTGTGATTCGGATTCATCTCGAGCATCGACGGCGCGACCTTTGCTGCGCTCTCCGAGGCAGCCGCCGACCGAAGCAGGTCGATCGAGTAGAATTCAGAGTGAAAGATTCATAGCGTGCCAGAACCAAGAAACGTCAGCACATTGGAGATCATATGATGTTCAGGCGAATCCGCGAATTCATTTCGGCTCTCGTTCTCCTGCTAGCCATCGGTTTCACGGGAGCGGTTCAGGCGCAGTCGGATGCCTTGCGTATCGGCATCATCGGCACGGGCAACATCGGTGGCGCGCTGGCGCGGCACTGGTCAGCCGCCGGGCATTCGCTCGTCATCTCTTCGCGGAATCCCGATCAGCTCGAGCCCCTGGCTGAAGAGCTCGGTCCGAGGGTGCGCGCGGGCACGCCGCTCGAAGCTGCCGCTTTCGGCGAGATCATTCTCGTCTCGGTGCCGTATGCCGCGATGCCGCAAATCGGCACGGATTTCGCGGATCAGCTGCGCGGCAAGATAGTGCTCGACACGAGCAACCCGGTCGCCCGGCGCGATGGCGAGGAGTTTTCCGCCGAGGCCTTAGGCAAGGGCAGCGGCATTGCGTCGGCGGAGTTTCTGCCCGGCACGCGGCTCGTGCGTGCTTTCAACTGCATCCCTGCGGCATCGCTCGCCAACGAGCCGAACCGCCGGCCGGCCCGCATCGCAATTCCACTGGCGGGCGACGATGAAGAGGCGCTCATGGTTGCGCAGCGCCTCGTCGATGAAGCGGGGTTCGACGGCGTTGTCGTCGGTGGCCTCGAGACCGCGCGTTTTTTCGACCTGGGCGAACCGCTGGCACTCGGTACCGCAAGCGCCGAGGAACTGCGCATGGCGATCGCCGAGGTCCTCGGTGCCGATCGCGATTGAGCGCGTCCGGGCCGAGTCAGCGGCAGCGGGCTTTCAGGTAGTCAGAATCGGGGGCAAACCGTAGGCCAGCAGATAGACGACGAGCACTGCTCCGAACCCTGCGGCCAGAGAGACTGCGCTGACTCGGGTGATTTCCTTGATCGGCATAATTTTCTTCCTTGAGAGGTCTGATTGTCAGGTGGATTCGTGGGCCTTGGGAGTGCCTGAAAACTACCGCCCACTCATGGTATGAGGCAGCAGTAAACGGCAACGCTCCCGGCTCGTGCGGCGCGAACTTTAGCAGCGCGCGCGCCGGGCAACCATCAGATTTTTCCTGTATCTGACTTCGAAATATTCTTACTGTTAACTCGGGCCTGAACGGTTCGGCCGAACTCGCCGGCGACTCGCAGAGTTGCGCCGGTCAGGGTTTCCTGCCCTGCGAATCGCTACTTGGCGCGCCCGGTATAGCCTTGCGCAAGGGTCGGAATCCGGATGAGCTGGTTGCGCGCGCTCGGCGTGCCCCAGCCCCCGTAGAAGACGATGCCGAACAGCGTTCTCCTGTCGGGGCCGCCGAATGCGACGCCATGTGTTCCCCGGGGCGCCGGAATGCTGCCCAGAAACTCGCCGCTCGGGGCAAATACGTCGGCTGATGAGCCCGTGGCCACGTAAAGTCGGCCTTGCTGGTCCACGGCAGAGCCGTCACCACCGCCACCACCGCGCAGCGACGCGAAATCCCGCTGATTGGTCAGCGAGCCATCGGGTTCCACGTCGAATGCCACCACGACCGGACCGTTGGTGACATAGAGCGTCTGCTCGTCGGGGCTCAGGATGATTCCGTTCGCGCCGGTGACGCTTGCACCGAACTCGGACATCTCGCCATTGGCATCGGCATAGAACACGCCGCCACCCGTGATGCTCAGGTACACGCCGCCACGACTGTCGGCGATCAGGTCATTGAGCACGCCGCCGATGCACTCGAGCGGCTCGCCGCGAAAACGGCTGGCGAACACTCTGCGCTCGGGCTCGAGTTGCAGGATGCCGGCGTTCAGGCCGCGCGAGGCGACATACAGCGAGCCGTCCGGCCCCCGGGTCAATGCACCGCCGGTATTCGTTCCGCTATGCAAGATCGTGGCGAGACCGGTATCGGGATCGAGTTGCATGACGTTGCTGGCGTCATTGTTGGCGAACAGCATCGTGCCGTCTTCTGCGGCGATCGGCCCGTCGGCATTGTTGCCTTCCCAGGCCCAGACGACCTCCCACTCCTGGCCGGCTTCGATGACGCCGGGAATGGCCGCCGAGGGTTCGGCGGTCGGGGCGGGCGGCGGCTCGGTGGCGCCGCCCGACTGACCCCCGCCTATGCGGAACGGAGCGGGCGCGCTGCGGCAGGCCGAGACGAGCTCGGCGTGACCGGGAGCCTGCCATGATTGCAGGCTGGCGCCGCGATCGAACGCGGACGAGGGGCTCTGAGCAGAGGCCGCGGCAGCCGCGAGGCCAATCAATACACCGGAAAGGGCGGGAATTCTCATCGTTATTTCGCCTGGGTCGATTTGACAGGATGATCCGGATCTTACCGCAGACGGCGCAGTGTCCGGTTGCCCGGAGCCCGGCGTTGCCCGGGTTCGCCGATTGCGGGCCGGGCTGGAGGAAACTTGACGCCCGACTTCGGAAAGTACGTATACTTTAGTAAGGCTGAACAGCCGCATAAGAACCGTTTATCAGGGGCGAAACTATGAAAAAGCTTCTATTTGGCTCGATTTCCGCACTGTTGGCGCTGCCGGTGCTCGCCGCGCTCGAAGTTGGCGACGACGCGCCGATGTTCGAGGCGCGTGCCTCGTTCGATGGCGAAGAATTCGATTTCTCGCTGAGCGCAGCGATCGCTGACGGCCCGGTCGTCGTCTATTTCTATCCGTCGGCCTACACCCAGGGGTGCAACATTCAGGCGCACGAGTTCTCGATCAACATGGATGCGTTCGAGCAGGCGGGTGCGTCGGTCGTCGGCGTTTCGCTCGACAGCATCGAGCGGCTCAACGATTTCTCGGCCGACCCGGAATACTGCGCCGGCAATCTGGCCGTGGCGTCAGATCCCGACGGCTCGATCGCGCGCTCGTACGACCTCGACGTTCGCGAGGGCCGCGCTGGCATGACCGACACGCGTGGTGTCGAGATCGACCATGGCTTCACCTCGCGGACGACGTTCATCGTGACGGCGGACGGCAAGATCGCCGAGACGATCGACGGCGTGTCGCCTTTCGATAACGTCCAGCAGTCGCTCGAAGCCGTCGAGCGCCTGGCCAACTAGACTTTCGTGACCCGAGCCCTGCCGTCGGTGCTGAGCCGGCGGCAGGGCTCGCTCGTTATTGGCAGGACGGGTTCGCGGCCTAGAACCCGCCGCCCGTCTTGAAGCCGCCGCCGCGAATGCGGCCGCCGGTCCTGAATCCACCACCGCCGAACCCGCCGCCGCGCGGCATGCGCCACGGCCCGTGCTTCGGCGCGCGCGGGAAACGCAGGCTGCCGAAGTCGGGGTTGGCCTTTTTGTTGATGGGCCGTTGCTGGCGCTTGATGGTTTTCCAGACGTCGCCCGACCGGGCCGAACCGGTCAGGAACTGATTCAGCATCAGCGTGATCAAGGCCCAGTCCTTGAATTCCGAAAACGCATCGTCGAAGTGCTCGGCCTTGAATCGGCGCCGCACGTCTTCGAGTTGCCCCAGCCGCTCGCTCTCGCGATCGTGTAGCCGCGCAAACTCGGTCAGGTCGGCCTCGATCCGCCGGGACTGGTGGCGGATCTCCTCCAGCTCCCGCACCAGGGCGTCGTCTTCCGCGTCGAGCGTCCGCACGGCCCGGTCCCTGAGCAAACGCATGCTCTCGCGTTGCGTTGCGCGGCTCAGGACGTCGAGGCAGCGCGCGTAGAAAGGGTCGTTACCCGCAGCAAATGCCTTGCGCTTTTCGATCAGATTCTTGAGCGCCGCCTCGCCTTCATCGATCGCTGCATCGATTTCGGCGAGTGCGCTTTCCGCTTCCGTCAGCGCGTCATTCAGAGCCGGGACGCCGGCGCTCGAGGCTGCCGCCTCCTCGAGCTCCGCCAGCGCTTCAGCTTCCCGTTCGAAGCTCGCACGCATGGCTTCCGCATGCTCGGACAGCCGGGCCGGGATCTCATCCAGCAGCGTGTAGTCCTTGCGCGCCGCCTCATAGCCGCAAAGCCGCGCGACCTTGCTGTCGAGCCAGCGCAGCAGCGGAAAGGCGCGGTATTTCGACGTGCCGAAGCCGCGCGACCAGAGGTACCAGAACAGCGGATCGTTCTCATAGGGCTTGCCTTTGACGAGGCGATTCTTGAGCGCCGCATCGGCCTTGTCCTCGGCGCGATCGGCCATGAGGTCTGCCTGAGCCGTACGCTCGAGCTGCGCGCGGTAGGCCTCGTCGGCGTCGAGGGCCTGTTGCGCGGCAGCTTCGGCGTCATCGAGCGTCTCGCCCGCGGCATCCACCTGGTCCTGTTGCTCGACGCGCCGGGCATCCTGGTCCCGAAGCGCCGCTTCGGCGGCTTCGATTTCCTGCTCGAGCGCCTTCAGGGCGTCGGTGCGCGCGCCGAGAATGGCTTCGGCTTCCTGCTCCGCCGCGTCGAGTGCCTCGGGCAGATCACCCTGCTCGATGGCGAGCAGCCTGAGGCGTGCCAGCCGCGCATAGATCCTGACCTTGCGGGCGTGCAGCCGGGCCAGAGATTCCCTTGCGCCACCGAATTGATAGTCGACGCTGGCGAGAATCTTGCGCGCCCTGGCCAGGAACTTGTCGAGCTCCCTGAGCGCCGTTCTTCCGTTCATCGCTGCCATGGCTCGCGACCGGCCTACCAGTCGGTGATCGTGCCTTCGAGCACACCCGGGCCGAGATCTGGCTCGAGCAAGCCGCGGCGCTTCTCGCCGATGACGGAATTCTGGATGATGCCGTCGTCCTGCTTGTCCTCGGCAATTGCCCGGAATGCCGACTCCTCGACGCGTTGTCCCCAGCGCGTGACGCGGTGTGTGACCCCGGTTTCCTCGTTGACGATAGTCATCGGGACGCGGCCGCCGTCGGGATCTATGGCCTCGACGATGACGTAGAAATTCTGTGCGCCCGGATTCGTCTGCGGCACGCGCCAGACGCCTGCCAGTTCTCCCGGCCGCGACAGCACGCGCAGCTCGTATTCGAGGTTCAGGGCCGAGTAGATCTCGTCGAGATCGCCGAGCGCCGTTCGCGCCGCATCGAAGTCGTCGTCCTCGAGCGAGGATCTGCCGCCGTTGCGGATCGATTCGGCTCGCGTTTGGATATCGGATGCGTCCGTCAGCTCGACGATGGCGGCGTAGGTTTGCTCGATCTGTCGCGGCAGTGCCTCGATGGCCGCGACCTCAGGCCCGCGAACGAAGACCTGATAGCTCGAGAACAGCGCCAGCGCGACGATGACCGCGAACACGACGGGCATTTTCCACTTGTCGCGGCCGACATAGATTCGGGCCAGCCAGCGCTTCAGCGACGGTTCGGGCGGCGCATAGACGAACCGATCGGCGCGCAGATCGCGCACGCCCTGCTCGATGATGGAATCGCGGACTTCGATACCCTGTCCCGCATAAATGTCGCGAAGCCGTTCGACGAGCTCACGATCGCGCTCGTCGGCGGACAGCTCGCGCTCGAGGATGCGCTCGCGGTGCCTGAGCGTGTCGACGACATCCATCGCCAGCATGAGCTCATCGAGCGGCGGCTTGGTCGCGACCTGGTTTTCGCTCATGTCTCGCAGCGCGGTGGCGGGGGCGGGGGCGTCGGAAGGCGGCCGGTCCGGGCGCGGCTCAGGTCTCGCCCTCGGCCGGCAGAGCCAGCGGCGGGGCTTCGCCCTGCTCGACCAGCCGGGCCAGACGCCGCTTGCCGTCCTCGACGGCGTCGCGAATGTCGTTCGCGTTCTTGGTTGCGAGCGACCGCATCTCTTCGATGATCTCGCGCGAGCGCGTTTGGTAGTTGACGACCGACTCGACGAGCTTCTTGACGGCCTCGGCACGAATGGTCGGCCCGTAACCCGCCTTCAACGCCGCTTCCTGGACCTTGCCGCCGATGTCGGCCAGGTCCTCGAGGCTCTCGCTGACGCCTTCCTTCATGGCGTCGACGGTCCGCGTGCTCTCGTTGAGGCCGTGCAGCCCGGTAAACGAGGCCGACAGTGCCGTCAGCACCGTCTCGTTGGTGCCGAAGAACGAAATCGACTGCTTGTAGACGCGGTCCTTGGCATTGGTCGTCTGCATGAGCCTGGCCATGACGACCTCGGAGGTGTTGTAGCCGACGGTCAGGTTGTCGGACAGGTCCTTGGCAATCTGGAAGCGCTCGTCGGCGGTCTGAACTGCGCGGAGCTGCTCGTCGCGCCGGAGCTCGAGCTGGGCTCTGGCTGCCGGGTCCGAGCCGTCGTCGGCTTCGACGGCCTTGACGGCAGCTTCGAGCGCCGCCTTGGCCCGCTCGACCTCGGCCTCGCCCTGCTCGAGCACCTCGAACGCCAGCACCTCGGCTTCCTTGAGCGCGCCGCGGAAATCCATGTATGCCGTCAGAATGACGCGCTCGCGCTCGATCTGCTCGCGCGTGTCATCGGCGACCTCGAGATAGGCCTCCTTGATCTTGTCGAAGCGGTGCGCGATGTCTCCGCGCGTGACCTTGACCCAGATGTTGTGCAGATGCTCCCAGGCACTGATGTCACCATCCTCGAACTGCTCGACCATGTTCCTGGCGTCCTTGCGGATCGAGTCGAAGGCTTTGGCTATCTTCTCGTAACGCTCGCCGATCTCCATCGCCGTGATCTGCTCGCGGACGATCTCGTTGAACAGGGATGCCTGCGACAGCGTTCGCGCAATCGCGACGATGCGGTCCTCGTCCAGATCCGAGATCCGCTTGAGCAGCGCGACGATAGGCGCTTCCTGTTGCTCGTCGGGCAATAAGCCGAGGTCGCGGAGCTGGGTCAGGGCCTTGTCGAGATATTTCATGGGGCTGTTCATTATTAGTTGTTCCCGTCGCGTCTCGATTGAAACGGCATTCTAAAGCCCGGATGGGCCATTCGTCATAGCGGCACGAGCCGACGCCTGCCGGCGCCTGCCCGCGAGCCCCGGCTGGCTCAATCCGCGGTAATGCTGCCGCCGATCGCCTCGACACCGGCTCGAGATACGTCCTCGTCCTCGTCGGGCCTGGCGCCGCTGGCAGCGATCGCCCCGATGAGCTCACCGTCGAGGTAAATTGGCACACCGCCGCCGAAAGTGACCGCATTCTCGATCTCGTCGATCTCGCCGGCCTGGACCCTGGCGCCGTACTCGGCCGAGGTCATCCTGCTGCCGATGACGGTCAGCGTCTTGCGCTCGGCAATCATGGCCGTAAAAGGATTCGCATCCTGCATTCGGTGAACCATGACGACGTTGTCGTTCTGATCGACGATGCGGATCGTCATGGGCCAGCCGTTCTCGCGGGCATGAGCTTCCGCGGCGGCCATCGCGTTCGCGGCCTGGTCGTAGCTGATCAGGCTCGGCGGCGGCGGTGGCGGACGCCCGCCGGGCGGTTGCGCGAGCGTCAGTGAAGTTGCAGCAAAGAGACTGATGATCGCTGCGCTACGCATGAGTGTTTTCATTGTGTTTCCCCCTGCCGGATCGACGCGACAGTCCCGAGTATAGCGGTAGCGATGTCGTGGCCGCAGCCTGGCGCGAGTCAATCAATGTAGAATCCGCGACGAGTCAATCATCGTTCGCGATCCTGTGGTCGCGAGCCCGGGGGCAAAGTGATGCAATCCAGATCCTTGAGAATCGCAGCCGGCGCGTTGGTGCTGGCACTCGTTGCGGCGCCGGCGACGGCACAGCCTGGTCGAGGGGTATCGGCGGCGCCCCTGCCCGACGAGCCCTGGGAGTACCAGACGGCGGCCGGCAATATTCGCGTCAGCGTCCTGACCGACGGGCTCGAGAACCCCTGGAGTCTCGAGTTCCTGCCGGACGATTCGCTGCTGATCACGGAGCGAAACGGCAGGCTGCGCCACTTCAGGGACGGCGAGTTGTCCGATCCGGTTCCGGGTCTGCCCGAGGTGCAGGCCGACAACTTCATCAGCGGCCTGCACGACATCAAGCTGCACCCGGATTTCGAAGAGAACAACCTGCTCTATTGGGTCTACAACAAGCCGGTTGGCGAAGATTTTCCGGGGAATCGCGCCGGCAGGATTCTGACCGTTGCCCGCGGCGAGTTCGACGGCCGCCGGCTGTCCGACGTCGAGGACATCATCACGATCGACGGCGCGAGCACGGTCTCGCGGCTGTTGTTCCTGCCCGACGGCACGCTGCTCGTCAGCACCTGGGGCGAGCCCGGCGAGATGGCGCAGAACAGGATGGGCCTGAGCGGCAAGATTCTGCGTTATACCGAAGACGGCGACATTCCCGAGGACAATCCTTTCGTCGGCGTCGACGGCTATCGTCCCGAGATCTACTCGTACGGCCACCGCACGCCCGAGAGCCTCGTCTGGCACGAGCCGACGGGAACGATCTGGGAGTCGGAGATGGGTCCGCACGGCGGTGACGAGATCAACATCATCGAGCCGGGCGGCAATTACGGCTGGCCCTACGTCAGTCTCGGCCGTTCCTATGCCGGGCCGTACCAGCCGCTGGGCTTCGAGCTCGAGGGCACGATCCGGCCGGTCGTAAATTTCGTGCCGTCGATTTCGGTGACGGGCATGACCTTCTACGACGGCGACGCCTTCCCGGGCTGGCAGGGCAACCTTTTCATCGGCGGCGTGCGCTACGGCGAGATCGCACCTTCCGGGCGGCTCGAGCGAATCTCGTTCAACGACAACATGGAAGAGCAGCGGCGCGAATCGTTTCTGGTGGACAAGCGCTGGCGCATCCGCGACGTCCGCCAGGGCCCCGACGATCTGCTCTATGTGATCACCGACGAGCGCAACGGCGCGCTGCTCCTGATCGAGCCGGCCGACTGAGCGGCTTCGGCTGACGGCGCGGGCACGGCGGCGCGCCGCGCATTCTGGCGCGAAAGCACGAGAAACGCGTGTGCTAATGTGCCGTTAATCGCGGCAGACTGGAGGTGTGGGACTGGTGACTACCAAGCTGACTCTGAGCAATCCTCGTGACCCGTCGATCGAGCCGATCGAAGTGCCGGCGCTGGCCGATACCGGCTCGGTGTTCCTCTGTATTCCCGAGCATGTTCGGCTGCAGCTCAAGCTCGAGGCGCACGAAACGCGGGAGGTCAAGCTCGCAGATGGCTCGTACCGGAGCTATCCCTACGTCGGCCCGATCATTGCGCACTTCAAGAACCGCACCGGGTTCCTCGGCGCCCTCGTGCTCGGGGACGAGGTCTTGCTCGGCGCAATCCCTATGGAAGAGATGGATCTCGTCGTCAATCCGCGCGACCGGACCGTCGACGTTAATCCCGCCAGCCCCAACATCGCGACGGGCATTGTCAAGCGAGCTGCCTGAGCGGACTTACTCGAGCTCGGCGATGACGTTCTGGATGCCGGGCAGGACGACGAAGGCCATCCGGCCGAATTCGCTCGTGATCGCCGCCTGAATATCCTCCGGCGCCCGGCCGGCTGAGTGCATCTCGCGAATCAGGTCCTGCATCTGCACGATCTGGTCGAGATAGGCCTGCATCCTGGCCCGGTCCGTCACCTCGCTATGGCCGGGAATGACGCGATCGAACTCGAGCGCCAGCACGTTTTCGAGCGTGTCCGACCACTCCATCAGGCTGCCGCCGCCGTTGTAGTCGATGAGGCGGACGAACGGGTCGCCGCCGGCAAACAGGTCGCCGGACAGAACGAGGCCGGCGTCGGGAAGATGCATCACGAGATCGCCGTCGGTGTGACCGCGGCCGAACCAGTAAAGATCCATGACGTGGTCGCCGAAATACAGGCGCATGTGGTCGTCGAACGTAATGCTCGGCAGGCCGAGCTCCTGCGTCGCGGCCAGGTGCCGCCGCGCATTCTCGGTCGCGATGATGTCCGGGCCGAGCGCCTCGAGCCGGATGTTGCCGCCGGTGTGATCGCCGTGAATGTGTGTGTTGACGAGGTATTTGACGGGCTTGTCGGTGACCGTGCGCAGCAGCTCCATGTAGCGGTCGTGCTCACGCTCGAACTTGGAATCGACGAGCAGGACACTGTCGTCGGACTCGAACACCGTGATACTGCCGGAGGCGGAGCTTCGGATCAGATAAATGCCTTCAGCGACCGGCTCGATCAGCAGCTCGAAGTTGCCGAAAGGGCTGCCGCCGCCACCGCGGCCGCCCCGGGGCTGAGCGCTCGCCGTCACCGTCGCCGTCAACGCCGCCAGCAGTGCCGTGCCGGCCAGAATTCGTCTGATGTTCAATGTCCGATGCTCCCCTGATTCGCGGCTTTGCCCGCGGCCTGCGATCCACAAGTATAAGCCCTCCCGTATGGTAGCCTTCAGGCGACGCCGGGCTCTGCGATTCCTGCAGAATCCGGCGCTGACGGCGCGCACGCCGGGGGGAATGTCGTATGTCTGATCTCAGAATTCCTGTGTTGCTCGTGTTGATCAGCCTGGGTGCCGCCGGTTGTGCCGGCGACCAGGCGGGTTGCGAGCCATTCGGTGATCTCGAGTTCGTCTGTGGGCCGGTCAACGCCGAGGATCTCGTCCTCGCACCGGGCACGGACTGGATCGTCTCGAGCGGCATGTCGGCCGGCGGGGGGTTCTATCTCGTCGACTCGACGAGCGGTGACTGGAGCATGCTCGACTTCGAGTCGCGCCCCGACAGCGGCGCCTATCCGAACTGCCCGGCGCCGCCGGCGGCCGAGGAGCTCGAGACGCACGGGCTCAACGTCCGTTCGGTCGCAGACGACATGTCGATGCTCTACGTCGTCGGTCACGGCGGTCGCGAGGCGATCGAAATCTTCGAGCTCGATACATCCGGTCGCCGGCCGGAGCTGGCCTGGGTCGGCTGCGTGCTGATGCCCGAAGGCCTTGCCGCCAACAGCGTCGCTTCGTTTGCGGACGGCTCGATCGTGGCCACGGTCCTGTTCATGCCCGGCACGACGTTTGCCGATGCGGTGGTCGAGAAACAGCCGACCGGTGCGGTTTACAAGTGGTCTCCCGGCGAAGACGGCTTCATGCTCCTGGCAGGCAGCGAGCTGCCTGCCAACAACGGCATCGAGGTCTCGCCGGACGGCAGCCGCATTTACGTCGCCTCCTCCGGCTATCAGACCGTGGTCGCGTTCTCCAACACGAATCCGGTGCGCTTTCTCGGCGCGACGCGGCAGCTGCCGATCACGCCGGACAACGTGCATATGAGTGCCGACGGCATGTTG
>DATCZB010000211.1:0-4214 GCA_036526155.1 Gammaproteobacteria bacterium | reverse complement strand
GCCGGCTCACTCGACTACGCGACGATTTTCGGTCAGGCCGAGGCGTTGAGCGGTGAGACGATCGAGATCCTGCCGGGAAGCGCCTGGTCGGCGCTTACCGTCGCCTGCATCGGGCTCTTTATCGGTGCGATGGGCAAGTCGGCCCAGGTGCCGTTGCACGTCTGGCTGCCAGACTCCATGGAGGGGCCGACACCGATCTCGGCCCTGATCCATGCGGCGACAATGGTCACAGCCGGCATCTTCATGGTCGCGCGCATGTCGCCGCTGTTCGAGTATTCGACCACGGCGCTCAGCGTCGTGCTGATCGTTGGCGCGGTGACGGCGTTCTTCACGGGTCTGCTCGGCCTGGTCCAGAACGACATCAAGCGCGTCGTGGCCTATTCGACGTTGTCGCAGCTCGGCTATATGACCGTCGCTCTCGGCGCGTCGGCCTATGCGGCGGGCATCTTCCATCTGATGACGCACGCTTTTTTCAAGGCGTTGCTGTTCCTGGCCGCGGGCTCAGTCATCATCGCGCTGCATCACGAGCAGGACATGCGCAAGATGGGCGGCCTGCGCAAGTACCTGCCGATCACGTACTGGACCTCGGTCATCGGCACGCTGGCGCTGGTTGGCTTCCCCGGTTTTTCCGGATTCTTCTCCAAGGACGCGTTGATCGAGGCCGTGCATCTGTCGCAGACGCCGGGTGCCGGGTTTGCTTACTGGTGCGTGCTGCTCGGCGTGTTCGTGACTGCTCTTTACAGCTTCCGGCTGCTGTTTCTCGTCTTCCACGGCGAGGAGCGGATCGACGCGCATGCCAGGGAGCACCTGCACGAGCCGCCGTGGGTCGTCTGGCTGCCGCTCGTCGTCCTGGCTATTCCTTCCGTAATCGTAGGCTGGTTTACGATCGAGCCGGTGGCACTCGGCGGGTTCTTTGCTGATTCGATCTTCGTGCTCGAGCAGCATGACGTGCTGCACGAGTTGGCCGAGGAGTTTCACGGGTCCGGGGCCTTCATCCTGCATGCGCTGACGCATCCCGGTGCGTTCTACCTCGCGCTCGCCGGCGGCCTCGTAGCCTGGTTCCTCTATATTCGCCGGCCCGATCTGCCGGCGAAGATCGCGGCCGCTTTGCAGCCGGTCAACCGCGTGCTCGAGAACAAGTACTACTTCGACTGGTTCAACGAGAAGATTATCGCTGCCGGCACCAGGGCGCTTGGCGGCGGGCTCTGGAAGGTCGGCGATCGCGTCCTCATCGATGGGCTGATCGTCAACGGCAGCGCCCGCACGGTCGGCGCCCTGTCGGGCGTGGTCAAGCGCATCCAGACCGGGTTTCTCTACCACTATGCCTTTGTCATGGTCGTCGCGCTCGTCATCTTTATTGCCTGGTTCGTGCTGAGGACCTGACCGATGACGCTACCCTGGCTCAGCATTTTGATCTGGCTGCCCATTGTCGGCGCCATCGCCGTGCTCGCCATCGGCTCGGGAGAGCGTGCGGCGCTCGCGAAGCAAGCCGCGTTCATGTTCTCCATTGCGACTTTCGTTCTGAGCTTGTCTCTGGCCGTTAACTTCGTAACCGGCACGGCGGAGATGCAGTTCGTCGAGCGCGCGCCATGGATCGAGCGCTTCGGCGCCGACTACCACCTCGGCGTCGACGGCATATCGATGCCGCTGATCATCCTGACGACGTTCCTGACGCCACTCGTCGTGCTCGCCGGCTGGGAGGTCATAAAGACACGTCCGGCGCAGTACTTCGCCGCGTTCCTGATGCTCGAGGGCATGATGATCGGGGTCTTTGCGGCACTCGACGCAATGCTCTTTTACGTGTTCTGGGAAGCGATGCTTGTGCCGATGTTCCTGATCATCGGCATCTGGGGCGGCAAGCGGCGCGTGTATGCCACGGTCAAGTTCTTCCTCTATACCTTTTTCGGCTCGGTGTTCATGCTTATTGCGCTGCTCTATATGTACCTGCAGCAGGGCGACTTCTCGATCGAGGGATTTCACAGCCTGCCGCTCGGCATGCGTGAGCAAACGTTGATCTTTCTCGCATTCCTGATTGCCTTCGCAGTCAAGGTGCCGATGTGGCCCGTTCATACCTGGCTGCCGGACGCCCACGTCGAAGCGCCGACCGGTGGCTCGGTCATCCTGGCGGCCGTGCTGCTGAAGATGGGCGGCTATGGTTTCGTCCGTTTCAGCCTGCCGATCGCGCCGGATGCGAGCCAGTCGTTGTCCGGGCTCATGATCGCGCTCTCGCTGATCGCGATCGTCTATATCGCTTTCGTTGCGCTCGTGCAGCAGGATATGAAGAAGCTCATCGCCTATTCCTCCGTGGCGCATATGGGCTTCGTGACTTTGGGCTTTTTCGTCGTGTTTCGCGTCTTTGCGAATTCGCCCGGCGGCGACGGCGCAGCGCTCGCGATGCAGGGCGGCATGGTGCAGATGATCTCGCATGGCCTGATCTCGGGCGCGCTGTTCCTGTGTGTCGGTGTCATGTACGACCGGCTCCACAGTCGTGAGATCAGTGCCTATGGCGGCGTCGTCAACACGATGCCGAAGTTCGCCGCGCTGGCCGTGTTCTTCGCGCTGGCCAATGCGGGCCTGCCGGGCACCTCGGGCTTCGTCGGTGAGTTCTTCGTGATTCTCGGCAGCTTCCAGGCCGACTTCTGGCTCGCATTCCTTGCCGCGACGACGCTGATTCTCGGCGCGGCGTATACGCTCTGGCTCGTCAAGCGCGTGATCTTCGGCGACGTTGCCAATGATGGCGTGGCGTCCCTGACTGATATCGGCGCGCGCGAGGGAGTCATACTGGCAATACTTGCCGTCGCCGTGCTGCTGCTGGGCGTCTGGCCCGCGCCTCTGGTCGAGGTGATGGACGCGACGCTGGCCGGTCTGCTCGAGCACGTGATGCAATCGAAACTATAGAAGATGAACGACTACTGGCTGGCAGCACCTGAGATCTTTTTGGCGGGAGCCATTTGCCTCGTTCTGCTCATTGACGTGTTCCTGCGTTCCGAGCAGAGGCAGGTTACTTACCTCCTGGCGATGCTCTCGCTCGTCGGCGTGGCGCTCGTGTCGGTCTTCGCCGGCAATCAGCAGCCGGCGGTGACGTTCTCGGGCAGCTTTATCAGCGACCCGGCTGGCGGCGCGCTCAAGCTGATGGCCTATGTCATCGTCGCGCTCGTGTTCCTGTACTCGCGGAACTATCTCGAGGAGCACAAGCTGTTCAAGGGCGAGTTCTTCGTTCTCGCGCTGTTCGGTTTGCTCGGCATCATGGTCATGATCTCGGCCCACAGCATGCTTACGATGTATCTGGGTCTCGAGCTCTTGTCGCTGTCGCTTTATGCGCTTGTGGCGTTCAACCGGGATTCGGCGGTCGCGGCCGAGGCCGCGATGAAATATTTCGTGCTCGGCGCCATCGCGTCCGGCACGCTGCTATACGGGATCTCATTGCTTTACGGTGTCACGGGAACGCTCGAATTCTCCGAGCTCGCCCAGAGGCTAACGGGTGACGTTGGCTTGTCGTTGCCGGCAGCACTCGGTCTCGTGCTCGTGGTCGTCGGTGTCGCGTTCAAATTCGGCGCTGTGCCCTTCCACATGTGGCTGCCCGACGTCTACGAGGGGGCGCCGACGCCCGTCACGTTGTTTGTCGGTTCAGCGCCAAAGATTGCCGCGTTTGCCCTGAGCTGGCGGGTGCTCGTCGAGGCGCTCGCGCCGATGCAGGCAAGCTGGCAGGGCATGCTGATCATTCTCTGCGTGCTGTCCCTCGTGATCGGCAACATCGTCGCGATCGCGCAGACGAACCTGAAGCGGATGCTCGCGTACTCGACGATTTCGCATGTCGGTTTCATTCTGATGGGCTTCATCGCCGGGAGCGAGGAGGGGATCGAAGCGGCGATGTTCTATACCATGACCTACACGCTCATGGCGGCCGCGGCCTTCGGCATGATCATCGTGCTGAGTCGCAAAGGCTTCGAGGCCGAGCGGCTCGAGGATTTCCGCGGCCTGAACCAGCGCAGCCCCTGGTTTGCGCTGATGATGCTGCTGATCATGTTCAGCATGGCTGGTGTCCCGCCACTGGTCGGTTTTTACGCCAAGTTGTCGGTTCTGAGCTCCCTGATCGGCGCGGATCTCGTCTGGCTGGCGATCGTTGGCGTGGTTCTGGCCGTGGTCGGCGCGTTCTACTACCTGCGCGTGGTCTGGTACATGTACTTCGCCGACCCGGTCGACGTGGCACCGCT
>DATCZB010000210.1:0-17076 GCA_036526155.1 Gammaproteobacteria bacterium | reverse complement strand
GCTCGGCCTCGATGGCGGCCTCGTCATCGCCGCCCCGGTACCCGAGGCCAGCGCGCTGGCCAGTGAGGAGATCGACGGCGTCATCGACGAGGCACTCACCGAGATGCAGCGCCGGGGCATCACGGGCAAGGACACCACGCCTTTCCTGCTGGCGAGCATCGCCGAGCGCACCGGGGGCCGCAGCCTCGAGGCCAACATCCAGCTGGTCCTCAACAACGCGCGCATCGCGGCGGAGATCGCGACTGCATTTGCGCAGTCCTAGCTGCTGATCCGCGCCAGGGGCCGGGGTCTACCCTACAATCCCAGTATGGAATCGGTCCAGGGCGGCACCCATGGCCGGTGGGTTTGCAGTTGCTCATGCGGCATCCGGAACTTACGCTGGCTGCACGAACGCCGCCGTATCGAACGCGAGGAGTGTGCCTGAATGAAGATTTATCGATTGACTGCCACTTTACTGAGTGCGCTGCTGGTCGCGTGTGCCAACGCGCAGGATGACCTGCCGTTCGAAGTCACCCCTGTCACATCGTTCGACGAGCCCTGGGCGCTGGCCTTCCTGCCGGACGGGCGCATGCTGGTAACGGAGAAGAAAGGCAACCTGTTCGTCGTCGCCCAGGACGGCAAGAAGTCGCGGCCGGTGGGCAGCATGCCGGACGTCGACTACGGCGGCCAGGGCGGGCTCGGCGACATTGCGTTGCACCCGGATTTTGCCGACAACGGTGTCATCTACCTGAGCTACGCCGAAGGCGGCGTTCGCGGCACACGCGGCGCTGCGGTCACAAGGGCGGTGCTCAACCTGACCGAGCGCGGCGGCTACCTGTCGGACGCCGAGGTCGTCTGGCGGCAATACCCCAAGGTCGTCGGCAAAGGCCACTACGGGCATCGCCTGCTGTTCGACGCGGACGGCTACCTGTGGATCTCGTCCGGCGATCGGCAGAAGTTCACGCCCGCGCAGGACATGCAGTCGAATTTGGGCAAGATCGTGCGCCTCAATGACGATGGCAGCGTGCCCGAGGACAACCCCTTCGTGAATTATCGGGACCAGGAGGCGAGTGTCGACGATGAGGGCGTCTACGGGCAGACCTGGTCCATCGGTCATCGCAACCCGCTCGGCATTGCCTTCGATCTCGACGGCCAGCTCTGGGTCATCGAGATGGGCCCGGCCGGCGGCGATGAGCTGAACCGGATCCTGCGCGGCGGCAACTACGGCTACCCGATCGTGTCCAACGGCGACCACTACGACGGCCGCGAGATTCCCGATCACGACACCCGGCCCGAGTTCCTCGCGCCGGCCGCGTGGTGGACACCGGTGATTTCACCGGGGGACCTGATGGTATACAGCGGCAAGCTGTTCGCCGACTGGCACGGTGACCTGTTTGCCGCCGGTCTGTCGTCCAGGGCGATCGTGCGCATCGAAGTCGACGGCGACGAAGCCGAGGAAGTCGAGCGCTTCGAGATGGGCGCGCGCATACGCAGCGTGGTCCAGGGCCCAAACGGCGCGCTGTGGGTCTTGGAGGATGAACGTGCAGGCAGCCAGGGACGCTTGCTAAAGCTCACGCCGAAAGACTGACTCCGCCCTACTCGTTCTCGGCGCGCACCGACACGCTCACGTCCCCGTCGAAGCCGACGTTCACGTCGACGACGATCGGCCGGCAGCACACCTGGCAGTCCTCGACGTAGCTCTGCTCCGGCAGGGAGCCGTCGATCAGCACCGTGATGGTCTCGCCACAGTAGGGGCAGGCGACGGGTTGTTCGGTGAGTTCGCGCATGGCCCTGAATTGTGCCCTACAATGCGGAGCCTGGATAACAGCCGAGGCGCATCCCGATGCCTTCCCAATTCCTGAGATGCGCTGCGCTGGCGGCGATACCGTCCTTGATGCTCGTCGGCGCGTGCCAGCCGGCGCCGGAACCGCAGTCGGATGCAGTCCCCGGCAGCGCCGCGCAACGGGACATTGCCGACGCGCTCGGCCGGGGCACGGCGGACGCACGCAAGGCCAGGATCAGCGAGCTCGAATACGACGTTCTTATCGACGTCGCGACCGGCGGTGACGCATTTCGCGGCGAGGCAAGGCTGCGTTTCGATCTCGCCGATGCCGACTCTGCACTGACCGTCGATTTCTCGGGCGGCTCGGTGGAGTCGGTCACGGTAAACGGCGACGACGTCGAGGCCGACTACAACGGTTACTTCATTACCTTGCCGGCAACGGTCTTGCAGGCGGGCACCACGGAAGTCCGGATCGTCTACACGCATCCCTACTCGCACGACGGCAACGGACTGCATCGCTTCGTCGATCCGGAGGACGGCCGCGCGTACCTGTATACCTATCTCTGGCCCTACTACGCCAATCGGCTGCTGCCGAGCTTCGACCAGCCCAATCTGAAGGCGCCTTTCAACTTGCGCGTAAGAGCCCCGGAGGGCTGGACCGTGATCTCGGCCGCACCGGGGGAAGGCGAGCCTGCCGAGGAGGGCGTCACGCTGTGGACCTTTGCGGCGACGCCGCCGATCGCCACCTACATGTTCTCGCTGCACGCCGGCCCTTACCGCGTGTGGCAGGCCGAGGCGGACGGCGTGCCGATGCGCCTGCTGGCCCGGCAGGCACTCGCGGACTACGTTGCCGTGGACGAGTGGTTCGACATCACTCGCCAGGGCATGGCTTTTTATCGCGAATATTTCGAGATCCCCTACCCGTTCGCGAAGTACGACCAGGTCATCGCCCCGGAAGCCACGATCGGCGGCATGGAAAATGTTGCCGCCGTGACGTATGGCGAGCAGTTCGTGCAGCGCCAGGAGAGCGACCGCTACCAGCGTGAGGACCGGGCCGACGTCATTCTCCACGAACTGGCACACATGTGGTTCGGCGATCTCGTCACCCACGAGTGGTGGAACGGCATGTGGCTGAACGAGGCTTTCGCCACCCAGATGGCGACGCTGGCAGCGGCCGCGGTCACCGAGTTCGACGATCAATGGCACGGCTTCTTCTCGGTCAGCAAGAAGCGAGCGTTCGAGCGCGACAGCCGCGTGACGACGCACCCGATCGAGATGCCGATACGGGTGACCGACGAGTTCCACACCGTCTGGGACGCCATTACCTATCAGAAGGGGGCATCGGCGCTCAAGCAACTGCAGCACCTGGTCGGCGCCGAGAATTACCGGCGCGGCGTCGCCGCCTACCTCGAGGACAATGCGTGGGGCAATACGACGCTTGCGGACTTCATCGGCCACCAGGAGCGGGCCGCCGACATGGACCTGTCTGGCTGGACCGGGGACTGGCTGCTGCAGCCTGGCTTCAACACCCTCGGCGCCGCAGCCGAGTGCGACGACCAGGGCCTGCGCTCGCTGACCATCACCCAAACCGCGCCGGCCGAGTTCCCCGTTCTGCGGACCCATAGCGTCGACGTCGCCCTGTACGACGATGACGGCAACGGCAGGCTCGTCGCCGCGACCACGCTGCCGGTAACCGTCAGCGGGACGCACACGGCGGTCGAAGTACCGGAAGGCACGCCCTGCCCTGTCATCGTGAATCCGAACTTCAACGACTGGACCTTCGCACCGATTACGCTCAGCAATGCCGACATGAACGTGCTCCGGGAACGCCTTGTCGACATCGCCGACCCGTTGTCGCGGTCCATCTTTCTCGCGGCATTGCTGGACCGCACCGCAACCGGAGAAATGCCGCTCGCCGATTACGTCGATTACGCCATGGCCATCGCGGCACGCGAACGCAACACGCGCGTGCTCGAACAGGTTACGGCCTCGGTCGTCGAGGCGATCGCGCTGATGCAGCGGCTGCGCCCGGAGACCGACGCGGCGCTGGCACGACTGCTCCCGCCGGTCGAGAGCCTGTCCCTGCAGAAAGCCGAGTTCGCCGAAACGCAGGACCTGAAGCTGATGTGGGTGGACCGCTTCCTCGGTGTCGTCTCGACGCCTGCGGGGCTCGGCACGGTCCGCGCGCTGCTCGACGGCAAAGCGGAGATCGCCGGCGTACAGATTTCGCCGGAGATGCGCTGGCAACTGTTGATCATCCTGAGCCGCCACGCCGCGCCAGGCGCGGACGAACTGCTCGACGCCCAACGCGCTCGCGATCCATCGGACTTTGGCGCCAGGCGCTGGCTATCGGCACAGGCGGCGAGGCCCGACCCGGCGGGGAAGGCCGCGTGGCTGGCGAAGCTCCAGGACCCGCGGTCCGGCCCCGGGCTGGCGCGGCAGCGTGCCGTAATGGAGGAGCTGTTTTCGCCGACACAGACGGCACTGCAATTCGAGCTGCTCGATGAGATTCTCGGGGGATTGCCGCAGCTTGCCCGGGACGGCGACCTGTACTTCCTGTCGAACTACACGCGGTCGATGTTGACACCGATGTGCCTTCCCCAAAGCGCCGCGGCGATGCTTGCGGCACTGTCCGAGTTCGGGGAGCGGCTGGATGCGACGACGCTGCGTTTTCTCAGGGAGGCCCACCAGGCCGATGCCGAGTGCATGGCGTTACGGGCGGTGCAATGAGCGGTGTCGCGGCGGTTGTCGCGGCTGAAGCCGCTCCTGCAGTTGTGTCTGGCTAATCCGCAGCGGCGAGCTGGTAAAGCATCGCGCTGCGCGTGCCCGTGCGGCAGTACATCAGCACCGGCCGCTGGAGTTCGTCAAATTGATGCCGGAAATCCTGCATGTTCTGCGGGCTGACGCCGGGCGGCACGATGGGAATGTGAATGAACTCGATGCCGTGCTCGGCCGCGGCGGCCGCGATCTCGCCGGCCGTGGGCTGACCCGCGTCTTCCCCGTCCGGGCGGTTGCAGATGATGGTCTTGAAGCCGTGCTCCGCCAGCTGGGGCACGTGTTCGGGCTCTATCTGGCCGCTGACGAAGAAGTGTTCTGAAAGTCGTCCGATTTGCACGATTGTTTCCTTGGCTTATGCCGCAAGCTGCAGCACTTCGGGTACCGAGCGCGCGAGGATGTAAATGCCCATCACGACCAGGAAGTAGCCGAAGCCGCGCTGCAGGCTTTTCCGTGGCATGCGGTTGGCGATCTTCGCGCCCGCGACACTGCCCACGATGGCGAGCTTCTCGTCCTGCCCGATGCGGCAGACGAGCACGGGTACCGTGATGATCGGGCCGCCTGAGCCGAGGAGGCCGAGGCTGACGCCGATCGCGACGGCACCGGGACAGGCGAGGACAAATGCGGGCATGGGGCTGAACTGTGTCGCTGACGAAGCACTAATTATATTAGTAATAACTAATATATTCAATCACCGACCGCGAACAACGGATACCTCTTGTTACACGCGGCCGTTGCCCGCCGACCGTGGATCGCGCAGAGTAGCGGGCATGACCGATCCCCCGCTGGCAATCGAACTCAAGGGCCTGACTCGCCATTTTCGCGAAGGCGCGCGCGAGCATGTCGTGCTCGACGGCGTAGATCTCGAGATTCGCCCCGGCGAGACCGTGGCGCTCAGGGGGCGCAGCGGCTCGGGCAAATCCACGCTCCTGAACCTGGTCGGCGGCATCGATGCGCCCGACTCGGGCTCGGTGACCGTGGCCGGCGTCGAGCTGACGAAGCTCACCGAGCACGAGCGCACCCTCTTCCGCCGCGAGCACATCGGTTTCGTTTACCAGGCCTTCAACCTGGTGCCGACCCTCAGCGTGGCCGACAACGTGCGCCTGGTGCTCGAGCTCAACAAGGTGCCTGCCGCACGAGCTTCGGAACGTATTGACGAGCTGCTCGATGCCGTGGGCCTCGCCGATCGCGCCAACAGCTACCCGGACATACTCTCGGGCGGCGAGCAGCAGCGCGTTGCGATTGCGCGGGCGCTCTGCCACGACCCGGCGGTGCTGCTCGCCGACGAGCCGACCGGCAATCTCGACGACGCGACCGCCGAGGGCGTGCTCGAACTGCTCGACACGCTCGTGCGCCGCCATGGGCACACGATGCTGATCGCAACGCACAGCCAGTATGTCGCCGCGCTCTGCGACCGGGTGCTGGAGCTGCACAACGGCAAGCTCGAGGCCTCTGCCCCGGCATGATCCCGGTCACGTACCGCGCGAGTTTCTCCTACCTGCTGCGCCACCCGTGGCAGCTCGTGCTGTCGCTGATCGGCATCGGCGTCGGCGTGGCCGTCATCGTCGCGGTCGACCTGGCCAACGCGAGTGCGCGCAAAGCCTTCCTGCTGTCGATGGACGCGATCACGGGCGAGGCCACGCACCAGGTCATCGGCGGGCCGCGCGGCGTGCCCGAGGATGTCTATGTGGGCCTGCGGGTCGAGCACGGCATACGGGGCATCGCGCCCGTCGTCGAGGGCACGGTCAGCGTCGACAAGCAATCCTTCACGCTGCTCGGCATCGACCTCTTCGCCGAGCAGGAGATTCGCAGCTTCACCGGGGAGGCCGGGGCGGACGACGGTTCGACCAACAACGACGCCCTGTTCGTCGACTTCCTCGTCATGCCGCACGTCGTCACGGCATCAAGCGGCACCGCCCGGCGGCTCGGCATCACCGCGGGCGACGCGCTCTCACTCACGGCCGACGGCCGGCGCATCGATGCCAGGCTCATCGCGACTTTTGCCGACGAGGGTGGCAGCCTCGACGGGGTGTTCGTCGCCGACGTCGCGACCGCGCAGGAGTGGCTGGACATGGCGGGCCGTCTCAGCCGCATCGATGTGCGCATCGCCGACGACGACGATGCCGCACTCGACAAGCTCGCGGCCGCCCTGCCCGACGGCACGCGCCTGCTGTCCGCGGCCGGGCGCACGCGCTCGACCGCCGAGATGAGCCAGGCGTTCATGACCAACCTCACGGCCATGAGCCTGCTGGCGCTGCTCGTGGGCCTGTTCCTGATCTTCAACAGCGTCAATTTCTCGGTGCTGCAGCGGCGCAACCTGATCGGCGTGCTGCGCGCACTCGGCCTCACCCGCCGGCAGCTGCTCACGATGGTCCTGGTCGAGGCCGGCGTGCTCGGCGGCATCGCCTCGGTGCTGGGCCTCTTGCTCGGCGTCGCGCTCGGCGAGCAGCTCCTCGAGCTGGTTGCGCGCACGATCAACGACCTCTACTTCCGCGTGACCGTCACCGACGTCAGCGTCGGGACCTTCTCCGTGGTCAAGGGCCTCGTTGCCGGCATCGGCGCCGCGCTCGTCGCTGCGGCCTTCCCGGCGATCGAGGCGACCTCGTACCAGCCGCGGCTCGCGCTGACGCGGTCGGTGCTCGAGCAGCGCGCGCGCCGCGCGCTGCCCACTGTCACCGCGATCGGCATTGCCGTCATGATCGCCGCGGTCGTGCTGATCCTCGTCTCGGGAACGAACCTCGTCGCGGGACTCGCCGCCGTGTTCCTGCTGATCCTCGGCTTCGCGCTCACGGTACCGTTGTTCGTGCGAGTGATATCGGGCATCACGGCGCCGCTGGCCGACAGGCTCGGCGGCACCTCCGGGCGCATGGCCGTGGCCGGCATCGCCGCCGGGCTGTCGCGCACGGGCGTCGCGATCGTGGCATTGGCCGTGGCCGTGTCGGCGACGATCGGCGTCAGCGTCATGGTGGACAGCTTCCGCGGCTCGGTCAGCGCATGGCTGCAGCAGACCCTGCAGGCCGACGTCTACACGGGCCTCGAGCGCAGCGGCGCCATGGACCCGGAACTCATCGCCGCTATTGGCAACATCGACGGCGTCATCGACATGAGCACGCGCAAGCGCGCCTGGGTGGAGGACGCCGGCGGGCGTACCCAGCTGCGTGTGTTCGAAATGCCGCCGCAGAGTTACGCCGGCGCCGAGCTGATCGACGCCGACCCCGCCGAGGCCTGGGCGGCCTGGGAGAGCCGCGACGCGGTTTTCGTCTCGGAGCCCTACGCGTACCAGAACGGCGTCGGCGCGGGCAGCCGCATCACCTTGCCGACCGACCGCGGGCCGCGCGAGTTCGAGGTGACGGCCACGTTCCAGAGTTACGACATCCAGGCGAGCGGCATCATGATGAGCCGCGCCACCTACGCGCGGCACTTCGACGACGACAGCATCGACTCCCTCGGCCTCTACCTCGCCGCCGGCGTGAGCGCCGACGATGTCGTCGAGCGGGTGCGCGCATTGGGCGAGGGCCGGCAACGCCTCTACGTCAATTCGAACGCGGGCCTGCGCGAGGAGTCGATGCGCATCTTCGACCGCACCTTCGTCATCACGGACATCCTCTACTGGCTGACGCTCGGCGTCGCCTTCATCGGCATCCTCTCGGCCATGCTGGCGCTGCAGCTCGAGCGGGCGCGCGAGTTCGCGACGCTGCGCGCGCTCGGCATGACGCCTGCTCAGGTCGGCGGCATGATCACGGCGCAGACCGGCTTGATCGGCCTGCTTAGCGGACTCGCGGCAGTGCCGCTCGGCGTGGTCATGGCCTGGGTGCTGATCAAGGTCATCAACCGCCGCGCCTTCGGCTGGCAAATCGACATGAACGTGTCCGCCGACATCCTCGCGATATCGGTTGTCTTCGCGATCGGCGCGGCCTTACTGGCCGGGCTTTACCCGGCGTGGCGGGCCGGCCAGAGCCAGCCCGCCATCGCGATGCGGGAGGAATGACGTGCTATTGCGCGCAGTCCCCGCTGGCGTCCGAGCAGCTCGTGAGCATCAGGTCCTCGTCCTGGACGAGTCCAATCTCGGGGCAGTAGACCTTTTCGTCGCCGTCTTCCTTGCTCTTCGGGTCTTCCGCGAGATTGCGGTCGAGCACGAGCACGCAGTCCTCGAAGTCGCCCCAGCTCAGCCCGAGCTCGGCATTCAGGGCCCAGTCAAGCGCATCGGCCTCCTCGGCCTGCTCCTGGAAGTAGGCGGCGTTCAGGAGGAACGAACCACCCTGCATCAGCACGCCGGGCTCGGCATCGTCAATACCGGCGCGCCAGGCGTCCGGCGCGTAGAGGAAGCCTTCAGGGCACGCGGCATGGCCTTCGAAGGCCGGCTCTTCCATCGCGTCCTCATCGTCCTCGGGGATGCAGACGTCCTCACCCCAGTAAAAGACGTCCTGGGTATTGGGGCACATGTTGACGAGGTTCCACGAGATCTCGGTGACCTCGCCGTCCTCGGACTCGAGTTCCTCGAGCACGCGCACCCATACCATTTCTCCGCCGACGTCGATGGAACGCAGTCCAAGAGGATCTTCGAGGATGCTGACCTGGACTTCTTCCAGCTCCTCGCAGTCGTCGCACCCGGTATTGTCGAGCGTCCAGACGCGACCGGGGATCAGCGGCAGGTACGCATTGCAGTCGGCGCCGATGCAACTGGTCCCGAGGCCAGGATTCATAACGCAGCGATCGATCGGAAACTGGTCCGTGATCTCGATCTCCTTCAGGTTCTCCGCCTGGCTTGCCGTCATGGCAAACGCGAACAGCAGCGCGACCAGGGCACAGGACCTGGTGATCATCCTTTTCATGGTTTCCCTCCTGACTTGGATGGATTCATTCATGAGACGGCCGGAGAAGGAAAAACCGGTCGTCGACTTGACATAATCAACGCCCACGAGAGGCAGGCGGCATGAGCGCGCTGATGCGACTTGGCGTGTTGCTCCTGGGCTTTGGACTCGCGCAAGGCTTCGCGCAGGAAAATGCCAACCCGCCCTCTCGGCTCGCCGACCTGCTCGGCTCGGACGCCGACGCAGCTTTCGCCCGGGCGCTCGAGCCGCGCAAGTTCGTCTTTCCCGCAGACCACGGGCCGCACCCCGAGTTTCGCAACGAGTGGTGGTACGTGACCGGCAACCTCGACGCCGGGGACGGCCGGCGCTTCGGCTTCGAGCTCACGATCTTCCGCTTCGCACTCGCGCCTGACGTTCCCGAGTCCGTGTCCGACTGGCGCACCAACCAGGTTTACATCGCGCACCTCGCCGTCACCCATCCCGACGACGAGCGCTTTTACGTCGCGCAGCGCTACTCCCGCGGCGCCCTCGGGCTTGCCGGCGCCGAGGCCGAGCCGTTCCGCGTGTGGATCGACGACTGGGAGATTGCGCAGCAAGGTGCATCGGATGCCTGGCGCCTGCGTGCGAGCGGTGCTGACTTCGGCGTGGACGTAACGCTCTCCGCGCTCAAGGCGCCGTCTCTGAATGGCAGAGAAGGGCTCTCGCAGAAATCGGGCGAGCCTGGCAACGCGTCTTACTACTACTCGGTCACGCGGCTCGGCACCGAGGGCACGATTCGCATCGGCGAGCGGGAATATGCCGTATCCGGCCTGTCATGGCTCGACCGCGAGTGGTCGACGAGCGCGCTGGCCGACGACCAGGTCGGCTGGGACTGGTTCGCGCTGCAACTCTCCGACGGCTCGGACCTGATGTTTTACGGGCTGCGGCTTACCGACGCCACGCAGGACGCGGCGAGCGGCGGCACCTACGTCGGCCCGGACGGCGTGACCTCGCATCTAAACGCGGAGGATGTCGAGATCACCGTGCTCGATACCTGGGAGAGCCCCATGGGAGGCACCTACCCGTCACGCTGGCGGCTGGAGGTATCGCGCTTTGGCATCGAGG
Organism: Gammaproteobacteria bacterium; assembly: GCA_036526155.1. GTDB lineage: Bacteria > Pseudomonadota > Gammaproteobacteria > Steroidobacterales > Rariloculaceae > DATCZB01. The sequence goes on along the minus strand of DATCZB010000210.1, from coordinate 6,624 downwards.
TCACTGTTACCCCGGTCATGGCGAACCAGGAGCTGTTCACGACGGTGCGCTACTGGGAAGGCGCGGTCGATGTCGAGGGCACGCGCGACGCCGCGCCCATTACCGGGCGCGGCTACGTCGAACTCACGGGTTACGCGCAATAACCCGCTCACTTTCTCGCAAAGCATTGACGGCAGGAGTAGAGTTCGCGGTGAAAATAATAAACGGGAGATCCGATGGGCACCGTCTCGCGATTCTTCATCGAACTGCGACGACGACACGTGTTTCGCGTAGCCGGCATCTACATTGTCTCGGCCTGGGTCGTGTTGCAGGTGGCGGACCTCGCCTTCGAATCTTTCGGCTTTCCCGACACCAGCATGCGTTTCGTCTGGTTCGCGGTTGTCGCCCTGTTTCCTCTCGCGATCGTCTGGGGCTGGCGTTACGACATTACGCCCGACGGCATCGTGCGCACGCCGCCGGCAGCGGCGGATGAAGCCGTCGACATCAAACTGCGTCTGCCGGACTTCGCAATCATCACGGCGCTTGCCGCCATCGTCCTGTTTGTTCTGACGGCCACGATCAGCGAGATCTCGCGCCTGCCGCAGACGATCGACCATCGCTACGCCCTGAACCGGGACATCGTTTCCTCGATCGCCGTCCTGCCGTTCGACAACCTGTCGGGCGATTCCGCCGACAACTACCTGTCCGCCGGCATGCACGACGCACTGATCACCACCCTCGCGAGGGTCTCCGCCTTCAAGGTCATCTCGCGAACGTCGACGCTGCGCCTGTCCAGTAAGCTGACCATCCCCGAGATCGGCGCACGCCTCGGCGTCGACAAGGTCATCGAGGGCACGGTGACGCGCGATCACGACAATATTCGCATCAATATCCAGCTGGTCGATGCCGAACGCGAGGAATATATCTGGAGCGAGAGTTACGAGCGCTCGTTCGACAGCCTCGTTGCGCTGCAAGGAGACATTGCGCGGTCCGTGGCCAGCGCGGTGCAGGTGCGGCTCACCCCGGAAGAGATGCGGCATCTCGAATCCAAGGGCGAAGTTAACCCCGAGACCTACGACACCTATTTGCGGGCCATGTACCGCATCCGCCGGGAAACCGGTGAAGGCATGCGGGAGGCCATGGATCTCCTCATGGACACGGTCGAAAACGACCCGACCAGCGCGCTGGCGTGGGCCGGGCTCGCCTACGGTTATGGAGAGCTCGGGCACAGCCCGTTTCCGGTGAAAGGCGCCTATCCACGCGCCAAGGCGGCCGCCGATCGGGCGCTCGAACTGGATCCCGACCTCGCCGAGGCGCATCTCGGCGTCGCCATGTACAAGATGTACTACGAGTGGGACTTCGCGGGCGCGGAGGCCGCTTTCGAGCAGGCTATCGAGATTAACCCGAGCCTGGTGAGCGCGCATTACCATCTCGCCTGGCTTTACGAACTGTACGGCATGGACGAAGAAGCCCTGCGCCTCGGCGAGCTGACCAAGGAACTCGACCCGCTGTCGCCGTTCTACAGCGGCTGGCTGGCCGAACAGTACCGCGATGCCGGCCTCTACGAGAAGGCTATCGAAGAGGCGGAAGCGACCCTCGAGCTGCGCAGCAACTACCCTGTCGGCCTGCTGGTGCTGGGCGAAACCTACGCGGATCTCGGCGAGTTCGACAAGGCCATCGAGTACCACGAGAAGCTGAGAAAGAACTATTACTGGTCATTCGCGCTGGCCGCAACACTCGGCATGGCCGGCCGCATCGACGACGCGCGCGCGATCGCGCAGAAATACGAGAAAAACGACAATGCGGCTTTGGTGTTGACCCTGGTCCACGCCGCGATGGGTGACACGGATGCCGCCTACAAGTGGCTGCTCAAATCTCGCGACGACAAGATCCCCTGGTACCCCTGGCTGCTGCAATGGTTCCCGCAAACGCGCAGCCTTCACGACGACCCGCGCATCATCGCCCTGGCCGACGAACTTGGCCTCTGAGCAGTCGGGCCGCATACGCCTCGCTATTGCTCGTCGATGCGAATGTGCGGATCGAGACCTCAATTATGAAAAGCCCCGCCAGGGAGGCGGGGCTGCTTTATCGCCTGTCGGTACTTTCCGAATCCGGGTTTAGTCGAAAGTTACGGTTCCGAAGATCGATCCCTCAATTGCGATGAAAGGTAACTCCGGCCCGAACGGGAAGGGTTCGTCGCCCACGACCGGGGCGTAGAGCTGGAATCCGTTGAATGGCGCAGTGTACGTTCCGCTCGCACCTTCAAAGCGGCCCTTTCCACCAATGAACTCACCGTAAGACTCACCGAAGAACTCACCGGTCGAAGGGTCAATGCACATCCACCCCTGATCACCGAATTCACCGCGCGCAAAGATCTGGCTGCCATCTTGGAACGTGACTACTGCATTCGCGTAACCAATCAGGAGGAATTGATGATCGGAACTCTTGCACGGGGGCGTTGGGGCAGGCTCCAGTATAGGCACAAAATTCGACACTATGACCGTGGACTTGGCGCCGAACGAGCCTTTTGAGTCACCGCTTACGATATTGGGCCCCGGTAGCGCAAGGGGATCACTCGGCAAATCCACATAATGGCCCGTGCCGGTGTACTCGACGTCGATCGGGATACCCTCTGCCTGTGCGACCGGCAGCAGCAACATTGCGACGACCAACGTAGCCAATGTTGTCCCAAAAACTCGTTTAATGGCTGATCTATCGCTCATCTTCATACTCCTCTGTTCACCCGACGGTTAGCTGGGTCGCGCGCCGGCACCTTACAAGTGTGGAAAGCCCGAATTGTCGAGGCTGCGGGAGAGAAATAAACTTTCTAACGGGTTGAGGCAATTTGCCATCCGAGCTAGGAACCCTGCGCGTCCAGGGTTATCCTTGTCCGCCATGAAGGCCGTACGACCGACGCTCCTGCTTCCCCTGGTCCTCGGCCTCCTTGTCGCTACCGCCGCCGCACAGGAAGCCGGCGAGCCGACGCCTCCCGAACTGCCCGATCTCGCCTCGCTCGGCCAGACCTGGTGGAGCTACTTCGAAGGCACGCAGGAAGAACTCGGGCCACGCATCGAAGCCTTTCTCGAGCAGGTCAACGCCGAGATCGCCGACCTCGGCGCGCAGAACCAGGAACTCGCGCCGGCGCTGGTCGAGGCGGTCCGTGACAATTTCGAGGTTTACGTCTCGTTACTCGATGACGTGGACATCCAGCGCGAGCCGCTACCCGAGCTTGCCGAGGCCTACTCGCTCGACGACCTGCTGGACGCGGCTGCGACAGCACGCGGCGCGCGGACCGTTGCCCAGGCAGCGCAAGACGAAGTCGAGCGCGAACAGCGTACCCGCGACGGCGTTACCCGCCGCCGCGATGCAGTCTTCAAGAACTATCTCGACGCGGCGGAAGGCGATGCCCGCTGGCTGGCCGCGCTGAGGGTTGTTCGTGCCCGGTCGGCGCTGGCCATCTCGCAGCGCCGCCTGCAGATACTCACCGAGAGTGCCCGTTATGCGAGCACCTTCGCGGACGAGGCCGCAGAGCGCGTCGAACTCGTGCGCGAGCGCCTGTCGACGGATGCCGACGAGGCAGCGCTGGAGGGGCTGGCGGTAACTGTCATGCGCCGGTCCGAGGCGCTTGCGGACGCGGAGGAACGCCAGCGTGAGGCACTGATCGCGGCGAGCAGCCTGGAAGTCGACACGGCCCAGGGCCGTTCGCAGCAGCGCCTGCAGCAACAGCTTGCCCTCGACGCGGACGTGGATCTCGCCGCGGCCCGCGTCGCCCTTGGCATTGCCGAGGCCAGGCGCTTCTGGACAGAACTCAAGGTCGACGCGAACCCCGACCTCGGCCGGATCGAGGACACCTCGCTGGGCTGGTCGGAACTCGTACGCGAGCTCAGTGAGCAACTGCCCGACTGGGAGCGCACGACCCAGGACGAACTGCTGGCTGTGCAAGGCGTCGACCGCGACGGACTCGATCGCGACGCGCGTCGCGTTCTCGACCAGCGCATCGGGACTGCGCAGGAGACGCTGGCCCACGTAGGCACCCTGGGCGCTGCGGTAGCCGATCTCGAACTCCTCATGACGGTGGTCGACGACGCGGTTGCCGAGTATTCGGGTCCATTCCGGCTGTGGCTCTACAACGTCGGCCGCTCGATCAAAACCGGCTGGATCCGGGTCACCGAGCTTACCGATACCACGCTGTTCTCGGTCGGCGAGACCCCGGTCACGATCGGCGCCATCGTGCAGGCGCTGGTCATCCTGCTGATCGCCTGGGTGATGTCGCAGGCCACTCGCTATGCCATTCGTCGCGTCGGCAGGAAGGAGTCCGTTGGCACGCAGGCTTCGCTGTACACGCTCAGCCGCCTGACGCACTACACGATCATCATCGTCGCCGTGTTGATCGCGCTAACGTCCATCGGCCTCGACTTCACGAACCTGGCGCTCGTCGCCGGCGCCCTGTCGGTCGGTATCGGTTTCGGCCTGCAGTCCATCGTGAACAACTTCGTGTCCGGTCTCATTATCCTGTTCGAGCGTTCGCTGCGCGTCGGCGACTACATCGAGCTCGACAACGGCCTCACCGGCACCGTGAAGGCCATCAGCGTGCGCAGCACGCTGATCAATACCAACGACAACATCGACATCGTCGTGCCGAACTCGGAGTTCGTTACCACGCGGCTCACCAACTGGACGCTGGGCGAGCACATCCTCCGCGTTCGCATCCCGTTCGGCGTCGCCTACGGCTCGGACAAGGAACTCGTCCGAAAAGCCGCCATCGAGGCCTGCGACGAGGTGCCATACACGCTTACACACATGCCGGGCCGCGAACCGGACGTCTGGCTCGTGGAGTACGGTGACAGCAGCCTCAACTTCCTGCTGCTCGTATGGGTCAACCGGCAAGGCGCGCGCCGGCCGACTCGCACGAGGGCCGCCTATCTCTGGGCGCTGGAAACAAAACTCAGCAAGTACGGCATCGAGATCCCGTTCCCGCAGCGCGACCTGCACCTCAAGTCCGGCTGGAAGGATGCCGCCCCGGAAACCGGGGCCTAGGCACCGCCCACAGCCAATTATCAGGATTTCATCAGGCTACCCGCAGGATCGGGAAGCCCGGCGTTGCCATCCTTCAGGCTCGATTTTGCTCGACGAGGGACGCCAGCATGCAACGCATCACGGGTTTTGCCACGCTTACCGCCATCGCGCTCACCACCAGCGGCTGCGGCAGCGTCTTTTACATGGGGCAGCACCCGTCGGTGGGCTACGAGCCGGTGGCGGATCACATGGACGAAAAGCTGCGCAAACGGATCCGAACGGTAACCGTGGTCGCGGACGAAAGGCGGCCGACCTTCAGCGTCGATGGCGATTACGGCGACTACGTGCCGACCGTCGGCGAGGGCGCCAAGGCGGGCGCAAAGATGGGCGCCCAGGCGGCGGGCGAAATGGTCGCCGAAGACCCCCGCACACTGTTCCTGATACCGATCATCCTGCCGATCACGGTGGTAGGCGGGAGCATCGTCGGGGCATCGGCCGCCAAGATCGAGCAGGAGCTGCAGGAGTTCCGCAACGGCCTGGCCGACGAGCTCACGGCCGAGGACCCCGACCGGCCCATGCCGAACGAGCGGCTTGCCGATCAGTTCATCGCTTATCTCGAGCAGATCGACGATCTTGAGCTGGTGGCCGAAGGAGCAGATGCGAAAGTCAGGATCGCCATTTCCAGCATCGAGGTTATTACTGAACGCGAGGACGCGGTCGTAAAGACGCATGCGTACGCAGTGTTGACCAGCGATAAGGACGCGTCGGTCTCGTACTCGCGCAGTTTCGAGTACGCCGAGCGTGACAGTTTGCGCAACTGGGCCGCCGATAACGCCGCACGCTGGACGCCTTATGCGGAAAATGCCCGCAATTATTTTACTTCCGAAATCGCAGCAGACCTGTTCGAGACAGTCCACGTGCGCCACGTGCTGCGCCCTGCAAAGACTGACGGCTTCTCCGGCGGCTGGTCAGCGGGCGCGCGTTCCGCCAAACCGACGCTGGCATGGGAGCTGTTCCTCCTCGGCGGCGATGAGTACGCCGATTCTATCGACGCGGACAGCATCACTTACGACCTGCGAATCTTCGACGAGGGCCGACTTGCTTACTCGGTGCGAGGAATCCAGGGGACCATTCACCAGGTAGCCATGCCCATGGATAAATGCCGCTCGCTGGCCTGGACCGTGCGCCCTGTCTACCGGGTCGACGGCAGGACCCGGGCCGGCGCCTGGATGACTCACAGCTCGGGCTTCGACAGGTTCTGGAACGCTGGCTCGCAGCAGGCGGCGCCCCGGAAACCCGAGTTCTGGGATTACTACGCCAGCCTTCGCACGAGCTGCGCATCATGATGGCCACCAAAAAGAGAGTCCTGATCCTTACCGCCGCCTGGCTCGGCGGGTGTGCGGCGCCGGTGCCCGTCGTCGATTTCTACGACACCGACAGCGAGGCGCTCGATCGATTCCGCGATGTCCAGACCGTGTACGAACGCCGGGGCTTCGACGACCTGGGCCAGGTAAAGGGGCTGCATTGCAACCGCAACGGGATCACGCCCAATCCGCATAGCCCTGAAGCCAGAGCTATGGCCATCGATCAGGTCCGGCTAAAGGCGGCGGCGCTGGGCGCGGACGCCAT
>DATCZB010000209.1:0-22867 GCA_036526155.1 Gammaproteobacteria bacterium | reverse complement strand
GGACGGCCGTTTCGAACTGATCCGGCAGGGCATCAATCAGCTCATACGTCAGGTTCTCGCCGGTTTGCTGGGCGAACATTTGATGGATCAGCGGTGAGCGGCTATGGGCAACGGGGTGCCCGACTAGGGCGTAGCGACTGGGCGGCTGGGTGGAGGGCATGGAGTTCAATTTTCCACGGATTACGGTACCTTTGCCAACCCGGGGTCGTAATAAGCGGAAGTCTTATCTGGTCATCTGATATGGCGAAACTGGGCGCCCGGAGCGCTAAAGAATTGAGTTTTGAGCGACTGGTTGCGCCCTGGCGAGACGATCTGTTCAGGTATGTGTTCTGGCTGTGTCGGGACCCGGACCTGGCCGACGACGTCGTCCAGGAGACGATGTTTCGGGCGTTCAAGTCGCTGGACAAGCTCGAGGATGAGTCAGCCGTGAAGCCCTGGCTGCTGACCATCGCCCGGCGCGAGCATGCCAGAGTCTACGAGCGCAAGCGCTTCGAAACCCGCGACATCGACGAGCTGACTCCGGCGGAGACGGCGTTTGTCGCCACCGAGAGCAACTCGGACGTCGACGACATGCGGGCGGCGATTTTCCGGCTCGACGACGATTATCGCGAGCCGCTCGTGCTGCAGGTCCTGATGGGCTTCAGCACGGAGGAGATTGCGCGAATGATGGGTCTGCGCCAGGGAGCCGTGCTGACGCGGCTGCATCGGGCGAGGAAGAAGCTGATGGAGCAGATCAAGTCCGAGCTTGATCTGATCGGGTGAATAGAGATGAACTGCGAAACACTGAGGGAGCGGCTGGCACAGGACCCGGCGCGGGTCGACGAGGAGTTCGACCGCCACGCCGAGAGCTGCGCCGCTTGCCAGGCCTATCGGCAGCGACTGCTGCGTGCTGAGGCCCTGATTCAGGACGCGCTTCGTTTCGACGTCAATTCGATCGGGCGAGCAGAGGAAGACGTGCCTGCCGGATCCGCTGCGCGCGCCGGCTGGGTCACCTGGACATCGGGCCTGGCTGCCGGATTGCTGGTCGGCGTGACCCTTTGGGGATTTCTGAGCGGCGGCGCCAATCTGAGTCCCGAAGAGCTCGCCGACGCGGTGGTTGATCACTGGCATCACGAACCCGATTCCTGGCTCGAGACGAGCAGCCCGGTATCGGCTGCGTTATTGGCCGAGGTGCTCGCAGGCGAAGCGGAGCTCGATCAGGCCGCGCTGCAGACTGTCAGTTATGCCGAGACCTGTTGGGTTGCCGGTGAGTGGATTCCGCATCTCGTAGTGCAGGGCGAGGCGGGTCCATACATGGTGCTGCTGATGCCGGGCCGCGTTCTGCAAAGCCCCGTGCCACTGTCGTTGCCCGAAGAGGGCCTGAGCGGGAGCATCGTGCCGGCCGGCGCCGGCAGCATCGCCGTCCTCGGGGCCGGTCAGTCCAGCGAGATCGATCGCCTCGAGAACACGCTGGCCGCCGCCGTCGACTGGACCATCTAGGTTTGGCCCGGCGAAGGTGCCCCTGGGGCGAAGGTGTCAGCGACACCTACCTGCGCTATCACGACGAGGAGTGGGGCGTCCCGGTTCGCGACGACATCCGGCACTTCGAGTTCCTGATGCTCGAGGGAGCGCAGGCGGGCCTGAGCTGGTCGACGGTGCTGCACAAGCGCCCGGCATATCGCGAGGCGTTCGCCGGTTTCGATCCGCGCAAAGTCGCACGCTTCAACAAGAGGTCGGTAGCCAGGCTGCTCGACAACCCGGGCATCATCCGCAACCGTCTCAAGATTGAAGCGGCGATCAACAACGCGCGAAATTTTCTCGAGGTCCAGCACGAGTTCGGCAGCTTCGATGCCTACATCTGGCGCTTCGTTGACGGGCAGCCGATCGTCAACGGGTGGCGCCGTCAGCAGGACGTTCCGGCGACGAGCCCGGAGTCCGATGCGCTGAGCACGGATCTGAAGTCGCGCGGATTCAAGTTCGTCGGATCAACGATAATTTATGCTCACATGCAGGCGATCGGCCTGGTCAACGACCACCTCGTCGACTGTTTCCGTTACGCGGAGTGCCTCGAGCTCGCCGGGAAGTCCGCCTAGGGTTCGTTGGCGGTCACGATCGTCAGAAAGAACACGTCGAACGGCGTGTCGTGCGTCAGGCCCCCGAGATAGATCGTATCGGCGTCGAGCGGTCCCCAGCTGTAATCGAACTCGTCCCGGTCGCCCTTGACCACGAGATCCGGCGCATCCACGACGAGGTTGCCTTCATCGCTGCCGGGGCCGAAGGACCACGCCAATAGCTCATAGTTGGCCCCGGGACCACCGGCCGTCTCGTCCGTTTCGAACCCATGGACGAGCACGGTGTAGAGCCCGGGCTCGGGCAGCGGCACGTCGATCTCCTCCTCGGACGTGAAACTGCCGCTCTGACCGACCTCGGTGCACTCGGATAGCGACGGACAGTAATAGAGGTAGAGATCGAGATCGTCGGCGCCATCGGTCAGCGCATCGAACAGCGCAACGCGCAGGAACAACTCGTCGGCGCCGAGCGTAAAGAAGTGGGCGTTGACCCCGCCATCGAAGCGGAAGCTGAAGTCGTTGTTCGGGTCATCCGGCACGAAGGCGGGCTCCCGCAGTGCGGGAGGGTGCAGGCCACTGACGCCGAGCGTGTATTCACCTGTGTAGCCGAAATCGACCAGAAGCTGGCTCGTTCCACTGAGCTCGCTGAGATTGATCTCTTCCGGTGCGCGCAGCAGCCCGGGCTGGGCCGCGATGGTGGTTTCGACCGTGTGCGTTCCATCGGTCCAGTCGACGCTACCGAACTGCCAGAACGCGAACGGCGCGGACTGGACGTCGAAGGTCAGGCGATACTCTGCGCTCTCGCCCGTCCCGAGCGAAAGCGTTGCAGGCTCGACCGAGACGGTCATGCCCGGCGGCGGAATCACCGTCGCATCATAGATTGCCGGCGGCCCGATGTTGGTCACTCGCCGCGTGATGCGGTCGCCCGGGATGAGATTGGTAATGCCGACCGATGGCAGGTTGAGTTGCTCTGCCGCGGACGAAAGCCCGAAGACCTCGAGCGCGTTGCACTCGGTCTGCGGCACGATGGCCGGTTCGATGCCGCAGAGAAAAGCGCGATAGTCTTCGAACTCGGTTTCGTAGACGAGCCCGGGATGGAGCGCCGCGTTGCCGTCGATGTGCCCCGAACCGATGTCGAACGGATTCGCCAGGAATTCGCCGTCTTCGGTGACGATCTCGTCGTACGCGGTCGTCATCATGGCCGACTTGAGCGTGCCCGGGGACCAGTTCGGTTCGGCCTCCTTGAGCAGAGCAGCGATTCCGGAAACCATGGGCACGGCCATCGACGTGCCGGAAAGATACTGGAAATACTCGCCGCGCATGCCGTTGGCGATGTCGGGCGTGGATCCGGCGAGGATGTTGACGCCGGGAGCGGTCAGGTCGGGTTTGACGAAGTCCGATTCGCTGAGTGCCGGCCCGCGCGCCGAGAACGTGGCCATCTGGTTCCCTGTTTCCCGAAGGTCCACGAGACTGCCATGCTCGAGACGAGCCGTCGGCTGGTCACCGGCGAGGTACGCCTCGGCCAGGTCGCTGCCGTCGGCCGGGCCGATCATCACCGCCGGTATCCCGACACTGCCTGCTTCACCGTTCATTACGATCGGCGTCCCGGTCAGCGTGTAGATGATGGCGCCGATGGCGCCGGCAGCTTCGACGCGTTCGAGCTTGGCCTGGAACGTGCAGCCGCCCCGCTCGATCAGCGCGATCGCACCGGCGAGCTCGTTGCTGTTCGTCAGTGGTTCGCAGGCATCGAAGAAGCTGCCCGCGCCGCCTTCGCCGAGGACGTCCTGGCCATCGTCGACGAGAACGAGATCACCCTCGACGGTACCCGTGTCGACGAGCTGAGCCGTGAAGCTGCCTTCCTGCATCGGGACCAGCCCGGACAGAAACTCCGGACCGGTTATCTCGATCGCCTGCTCGTAACGCGTGCCCGTCTGGGTGGAAGCGCCGACCGTAAGCACCCAGGGGGCGCTGCCCGGAGAGCCGATGGTGAAGTTCGCAGGCCCGTCGTTGCCGGCGGCAACGACGCTCAGCACGCCGGCGTCGAGTGCATTCAGCAGGGCGATATCGTCGGGGGCCGTGAGCTCGGTCTCCGTGCTCCCGATCGAGTAGTTGATGATGTCCACACCGTCGGCGACAGCGTCGTCGATGGCGCGGGCCAGGTCCGAGTTCGAGCAGGTGGCGCGGGTCTCGCCGGGCTCCAGCCAGCAGGCCTTATAAACTGCAACCCTGGCGCGTGGCGCGATGCCTCTGATCTCGCCGATGCGTGTGCCGAAGAGGCTGGCGGTCACCGGGTTCCCGGCGACAGTCGTGGCGATATGCGTGCCATGACCGTCGACATCCTTGGCCGACAGGAACTCGTTCTCATCGAGCTCGTTGCGCTGCAGGAAACCCTCGTTATAGAAGCGGGCACCGACGAGCTTGTTATTGCACGATGACGCCGGAAACCCGTCGCCCGGCTGGCAGATGCCATTGAAGTCAGCGGGTGGTCCGTAAACCTGCGTGGTCGGGGGATCCCGCAGAATCGGGCGACACAGCAGGTACCCGAGCCAGGAACCTTCGGCCCACGCGCTGCGGCAGGCTCGAGGCACCTCTTCCTCGAAATCCCTGAGCGCCGGGTGCGTCGGATCGACGCCACTGTCGATCACTGCAATGACGACGTCCTCGCCCGTCAGCCCGAGATCTGCGCGCAAGCCGCCATTCTGATCCAACAGCCCGAGGAACAGAGAGCTGTTGTTCGTTGCCAGACGATGATCCGAATCGCGCCAGATGTTAATGACATCTTCACGACGCGCGAGTCGCGTGACCTGCCCGGGCGTCAGCTGCGCGGCAAAACCGTTCAACGCATAGCGAAAGCTGTAGAGCTTGTTACCGCTGCCGATGGAATCGAGAATCGAGTCGTGGGATCTTTCGAGATAGCTGACGTAGTTCTCGACGGCTGCGGCCGAGGAGTCGAATCGCTGTCCCGCCACCGGCTTCGTTGCCGCAAGGCCGGCGGTGCCGCCGGCGTAGCTTGCGGCACCGGCTTCCCTGAGCTGGACGATATAGACATCGCCCGCTGCCTTGGCTGGTCGGGCCGGCTCCGCCAGCTGGAGTGGCCCGGGGAATTCCGACGGCGTCAGATCCTGCGCACCGACGATTGGCGTGCCGGCGACGCCAAGCCAGCAACCGGCCGCGATCAGGGTGAGCGCTCTCGCGGGGCACGTAATACGTTGAGCTTTCATGAAATTTTGAGCCTCGGCCGCGCCAACGGTATCACAGAGGTCCCGGGAGGCTTAACCGGTCCGCTTAGCCTGCTCTGAGGATCTCGCCGCTGCGCCAGTCGCGGATTTCGGTTGGCCGGGCCCGGTCGCCGAGCGGTCCTGCGAGAATGAAATCGACCTCGCGACCGATCGTGCGCCGCACCTCGAGCGCCGTTCTGGCGGGACGTCGACCCGAGAAATTGGCGCTCGTCGAAACCAGAGCGCTGCCAGTCCTCAGGCACAGCCTGCGGACGATCGGGTGGTCACTGACCCGTACCGCGATCGTCTGCCGGCCTCCGGTCAGCAGCGGCGGCAGATCGGGACGGGCGGGAAGTATCCAGGTGACGGGTCCGGGCCAGTCCGCTCTGATGCGCTGCCCTGCTTCACCGCGGGGTATTTCGGCGAGTCGCGTAACCTGTCCGATGTCTGCTGCGACCACGATCAGGCCCTTGCGGGCATCGCGTCGCTTGATCGCCACGACCCGGTCGAGAGCATCCTGATTTAACGGAAGGCAGCCTATTCCGTATACGGCTTCGGTCGGATAGGCGATGACTCCGCCTTCGAGAACGATTCGCGCGGCCCTGTCGACTCGAAGCCAGCTAGTCACCGACCAGTATGCTCAGGCAGATTCCGATGACTTCTCGGCGGGCTTGGTCTTTTTACGGGCCCTGGCTTTTTTCTTCGCCGCCTTCTTGGTCGACTTTTTCGTCGTCGCCTTGGTTGTCTTCTTGGCCGCGGTTTTTTTGCTCGTTGCGGCCTTCTTCTTGCGGCGCGCGCCTCGCTCAGGCGCCTGGGCAATCAGCTCCTCGCACTCAGCCAGTGTGAGCTGTTTCGGATCCTTGTCCTTCGGAATCTTGGCGTTCTTTTGCCCGTTCGTCACATAGGGGCCATAGCGACCGTTGAGCACCTGGATGTTCTGCTCCGGGAAATCCTGAATGATGCGATTCGCATCGGCGATCTTCTTCTCGGCGATGACCTCGAGCGCGCGCTCGAGCGTAATCGTGTACGGGTCGTCTTCCTTCAGCGATGCGAATTTGCTGCCGTAGCGCACATAGGGTCCAAAGCGCCCGATGCTTGCCGACACTTCCTCTCCCTCGGGCGTCTCGCCGAGAGCGCGCGGCAGCTTGAACAGATCCATCGCTTCATCGAACGTGATCTCATCCATCTTCTGCCCGGCGCGTAAACCCGCAAACAGCGGCTTATCCTCGTCCTCTCTGGTTCCGATCTGGACGAAAGCGCCGTACTTGCCCATCCGCACCGAAATCGGCCGGCCGGACTTCGGGTCCGTGCCCAGCACTCGTACTTCGCGTTCGGTGGTTTTCTCTATATGCTCGACGAGTTCGATAAAGGGTTTCCAGAATTCCTCGAGCAGCGGCTTCCATTCAGTCTCACCACGGGAGATGGCGTCCAGGGCATCTTCCATTCGCTGCGTAAACTCATAGTCCACGTAGCGCTCGAAGTTTTCCGTCAGAAAACGGTTGACCACGCGACCGACGTCGGTAGGCACGAAACGGCGATTTTCCATCTCGACGTACTCGCGGTTGCGCAGTGTTGAGATGATGGAAGCATAGGTCGACGGGCGGCCGATCCCGTACTCCTCCAGCGCCTTGACGAGCGTCGCCTCGGAGTAGCGGGGCGGTGGCTCGGTGAAATGTTGCTCGCTGTTCAGCGACTCGAGCCCGAGGTCGTCGCCCTGATCCAACGGCGGCAGGATCTTGTCCTGGTCGTCGGTGACGGAATCGTCCAGTCCTTCCTGATAAACCGCGATAAAGCCCGGCGTGACGAGAACCGATCCCGTCGCCCGCAGCACGATCTCACCGTCGCCGGAACCCTTGGGCACGATGTCCAGAGCGACCGTGTCGTAGACCGCCGGGATCATCTGGCTCGCCATCGTGCGCTTCCAGATCAGCTCGTAAAGTCGGAACTGATCCCGATCGAGATACTGCTTGATATCATCGGGTGACTGGCTGGCCGAGGTAGGTCGAATCGCCTCGTGCGCCTCCTGGGCATTCCGGGCCTTGGTTTTGTACTGCCTGGGCTCGTCGGGGACGTTCTCCTTCCCAAAGCGCTCGGCTATGACTTCCCGAATCTCGGTCAGCGCGTCGTTGGCGAGCACGACGGAGTCGGTACGCATATACGTGATCAGGCCGGTTGCGCCGTCGCCCGTGTCGATACCTTCATACAGTCGCTGGGCAACGGTCATTGTCTTTTGCGCGCTGAACCCGAGCTTGCGTGACGCCTCCTGCTGCAAGGTCGAGGTAATGAAGGGTGCGGCCGGGTTTCGTTTTCTCTGCCGCTTGTCGACTTTCGCGACACTGAGCTGGCCGGCCGCAGCCTGCGCAATACGATTCTCGGCTGCCCTGGCGGAGGCCTCGTCGGTGAAACTGAACTGCTCGACACGCTGGCCGGCAAATTTCGAGAGCCTGGCGGGAAACTGCTGCTCGCCGCCCTTTACGGTTGCTTCGATCGTCCAGTATTCGCGTGGCTTGAATGCGGAAATCTCTTCCTCGCGCTCGACGATGAGCCTGAGCGCCGGACTCTGCACGCGGCCGGCCGATAATCCACGGCGCACTTTCTTCCAGAGCAAGGGTGACAGATTGAACCCGACCAGATAGTCGAGAGCGCGACGCGCCTGCTGAGCACCGACCAGGGACTCGGACAGTTCACGCGGATGCTCGATCGCCTCGTTGATCGCGCGTTTCGTAATCTCGTGGAAGACGACTCTCTGCACAATCTTGTCTTTGAGGAGATTGCGATCTTTCAGCACCTCATAGACATGCCAGGAGATGGCTTCGCCCTCGCGGTCGGGGTCTGTCGCGAGATAGATCGACGATGCGTTCTTTACGGCCTTTGCGATGCGATCGACATGCTTCTCGTTCTTGTCGATCAGCTGGTATTTCATGGCAAAGCCATGTTCGGTATCAACGGCGCCTTCCTTCGGCACCAGATCCCGCACATGACCATACGAGGCAAGGACCTCGAAGCCCTTACCGAGATATTTTTCTATCGTCCGCGCTTTGGCCGGAGACTCGACGATGACCAGGTTCTTGCTCATAGGGACGCAAGACGGTTACTGGGGGCCGGTGGCTAGTGCATCCATCCGGGCTCTTCGGCGAAGACGAGGTCCTCCATTTGCGCGTAGGCTTGCTCGTTGCCGGGCTGGCTGAACAGTATCATCATGACGACCCATTTGATCTGCTCGACGTCGATCTCGTCCGATTCGAGTGCCAGCAGTCGATCGATCACGATTTCTCGCTGTGCCGGAGGAAGAATTCCAGCCTGCTCCAGGTGCAGCAGGTATCCGCGCGCCGCAACGTCGAAACGCTCGAGCTCGGCCGAATCATAAATCCGCATGCCGGCGGAGCTGGCGGTCGGGGCAGCGTCGGAAAAATTCAGACCATCGAGCCACTCCAGCGCACGGTCGATCGCTCGATCACCGAAGCCTGCGCGCTCTAGCTCGTCTCTTATCTCATTTCGATTTGGTTCTGGCTCGTCTTCACTGTCGACAAATGATTCGAACAGGTACATCAGTACGTCGAGTACGGTTTCCTTCATCAGGCCCTCTTTGATAGCCGACAGTAGCGCCCGCCCGGGAGCGCTTCTATCTTCCCCTGTATTTCCAGGTGCAGCAGCATGGAGGAAAGCTCTGCTGCCGTCAATCCAGTGGCTGACGCCAGAGAATCCAGCGTAATCGGAGAGTAGCCCAGGTGCTCGTCGAGCGGGCCGGGCAGCACCGTGGCTGACTGCGTTATGTCGCGGGAGCTTGCGCGGTGTACTGCCTCTGTGAGCTGCGGCGCAATCTCGATAAGGATCTCCTCGACGGTCTCGACCAGTGTTGCGCCATCCCGGATCAGCGTATGACAGCCCTTGCTCAGGGGGCTGTGAATCGACCCGGGAACGGCGAAGACTTCGCGGCCGCTTTCGACGGCAAGCCGGGCGGTGATCAGGGAGCCGCTGCGGCGGGTCGCCTCGACCACAACCGTGCCGAGGCTCAGTCCCGCAATGATCCGGTTGCGCCGCGGGAACTGGGGGGCGCGGACCGGTATGCCCGGTGGATACTCGGAAACGATGAGCCCGTGCTCCCGGATTTGCCTCGCCAGCCTTCGGTTAGCGGCGGGGTACACGTGGTCGATGCCGTTGCCGAGAATGGCGATCGTGGTGCCGGCGCCGGTCAGCGCACCGGCGTGACTGGCAGCGTCGATGCCGAGTGCGAGGCCGCTCGTAACGGTAACTCCGGCGCCGCTGAGGCTCGCCGCCAGTGACCTCGCGACCTCACGTCCGTTCGCGGTCGGATGCCTGCTGCCAACGATGGCGACCTGAGGGTGTCCGAGCAGCGAGGTGTCGCGACCAGCGACCCAGAGCGCCAGCGGCGCATCGACGAGCTCAGCAAGCCGCTGCGGGTAGTGCTCCGACTCGAAGGTAATGAGCTCGTGACCGGGGCCGGCAAGCCAGTCGCGCCATGTCGGGGGGACAACGGCTGAGCCGGCCGCGAGCCGCGCGGCCTCCTCGTCGCTGAGACCGTTGCGGCGCAGCCAGCCGTGATTATGTGAAATTAATGCGTCTGCGCTGCCTGAGCGCCTGAGCGCCCGAATCCAGCGGCGGCTACCGTAACCGGCAGCAGCCAGCAGCCTTAGCCAGGCATCCGGGGTCACCCTCGCGCCCGCCTCGGGCGAGGGCGCGGAATAACACGGTGAGTCTGTTCAGGTCGACTCGGGCGCGGCTCAGGACTCCGGGTTCGTGACGGTATCGAGCACGCGAATCTCGCGCGTGGCTTCCATGACCAGTGCATAGCTCATCCGGTCGAAGACTCGGAACACCATCGTGGTCCCTGCCAGTTCGTCCGGCAAGCGCACTTCTTCGCGATCAAAGCCGTTAATGCGGGTTGTGTCGGTCACGATCTCGCCAGTCTGATAAACACTGAGGACGTGGCCGGGCTGGATTCCGTGGCGCGTGCCGCGGTTAAGCACAATCACCTGAAACTGGCCGATGATCGACACGCCGTCGAGCACGGAAACGATGCGTCCCTCGACCGGCTCGCTCGGAGCGCTCGGGAAGAAGTTGATCGGAATCGTTTGCTCCTCGACCATCAAAAAGTCGCCGATCTGTGCTTCGCGTGCGGTATCGGTCAGGAAAACCGTCGCCGGGTCGCCACTGCGCTCGACGCGCCCCTCGCCGACGTAGAGCCCCTGATAGCCAAGCACGTGGCCGTCATCCGGGTCGACGAGCGTTTCACCCTGATGCACCAGGCTGAAGACAGATCCACGGGCGGCATCGGTGCCGCGCACATAGACATTGCGACCGGCGCTGCTCATCAGGCCATCGGGATGGGCGAACAGATAAGGAAGCTCATCGAGCTGGCTCGGGTCGAGGACGGACGGCCGGGACAGGAAGGCGCGCAGCGTCTCGTAAGGAATCGCAGGAATGGCTTCCTCGATCGCTTCGGCGCGAATTCGCGGCGAGAGCCGCTCGGTCGGGCCGGCCTCCAGGCCGCCGCCACCGTTGCCGCGAGTCAGCCGAATGGCCGGGCTGCCGTCGTCGAGATAGGCAAGCGAGAGAATGTCGCCCGGAAAAATCAGATGCGGGTTTGCCACCTGGGGATTGATCTGCCAGATCTCGGGCCAGTACCAGGGGTCGCGCAGAAACATCGAGGCGATATCCCAGAGGGTGTCTCCGGGCTGGACGACATAGGTGTCAGGATGACGCGGGTTCAGGACGGGTGCTTCCCCCGCCTGGCCGATAGCATCGCTGAGCGCGACCTGCTGCGTAACCTGGGCGTTGCTGATCGAAATAGCGATCAATCCGCAGGCGAGTGCGGCACCAATCAACGTCGACCGAATCTGCGCGTAGGACATGGCATGAGCTCCCTTTGCCGTTGGGCCAGATGGCCTCCTAGTCAGCTGTCGCGAACCGGCTGGTATACTTCGATTCGTGACTTCTTGGCCCCCGATTTGCAATTATTTGCCCGCCGGGGATTCCGAACTATCCCTTTAAAAGTCAGATAGTTAAGTAAACTTCGGTGCGTTATACACGAAACTCGAACTGAACAACAATGGCGAAACTCCCAATTCTCGAGTATCCGGACCCGCGACTGCGCATTCGAGCGGAACGGGTCACAAAAGTGGACGCTGAGGTCGTCCGTCTGATCGACGATCTGCTCGAGACGATGTATGACGCTCAGGGTATCGGTCTCGCCGCGACCCAGGTTGACCGACACGTGCGCGTGCTGGTGATCGATGTCTCGGAAGCCCGCAACGAGCCGTGCTGCCTGGTGAACCCGGAAATCATCGATGCCGGGGGCGCGACGTCGAGCGACGAGGGTTGTCTGTCCGTGCCCGAGTACTACGATGCCGTCGAGCGCGCCGAACGTATTCGCGTCCGCGCCCTGAACCGCGACGGGGAGGAAATCGAGTTCGACGCCGAAGGGATTCTGGCGATCTGCATCCAGCATGAGATGGATCATCTCGACGGCAAGCTGTTCGTCGATTACCTGTCCGAGATGAAGCGCCAGCGGCTCAAGAAAAGGTATTTGAAGAAGTCGAAACGCGATCAGGCGGCGCCGGTCGGCCGCAGCAGGATCGCAACTCCGCAGCTATAGCACCGGGGCTTGAGGGTGAGCTCGAAGGAAACGGCGCGTGTCATATTCGCGGGGACACCCGACTTCGCCGTGCCCACGCTCGAGCGGCTGATCGAGGCCGATGTCGAGGTCACCTGCGTGCTGACCCAGCCGGATCGCCCCGCGGGCCGGGGCCGGAAGCTCACGCAGTCGCCCGTCAAGGAAGTTGCTGTGGGCCGTGCCATTCCAGTTCTTCAGCCGACCATCATTGACGACGCGTTTCGGAGTCTGCTGGCCGGGCCGCCGCCTGATCTGCTTGTCGTCGTAGCCTACGGTCTGATCTTGCCGCAATGGCTGCTCGACTGGCCGCTCATTGCTCCGGTCAACGTGCATGCTTCGTTGCTGCCGCGCTGGCGCGGCGCGGCGCCGATTCAGCATGCGATCCTGGCCGGCGACGAGTCCACAGGGGTCAGCATCATGCGCATGACGCGGGGCGTCGATTGCGGTCCCGTTTATGCGCAGCAATCGGTCGCTGTCGGCCCGACCGAAACGGCAGGCGAGCTGCACGATCGGCTGGCGGTCGCCGGAGCCAGTCTGCTGCTCGACGTTCTGCCGCAGATTCTCGAGGGTGAGGAGCCTGTGCCTCAGGACGAGAGCGCCGCCCGCCATGCCCCGAAGATCGAAAAGGCCGACGCGGTGCTGGACTGGAGTCGGCCGGCGGTCGAGCTCGAGCGGCGGGTCAGGGCGTTCAATCCATGGCCCGTGGCAGAAACCCGGATCGCCGGCGGCGAGCGATTGCGAATTTGGGGCGCAGTCGCGCTCGAAGGTCATGCCGACGAGGCGGCGGGCTCGGTGGTCTCGGTGACCGCCGACGGCATCCACGTCGCGACAGCTGAGGGTCTGCTTTGCCTGACGCGCGTTCAGCCACCCGGGGGACGGGTCATGAGCGCCAGGGCCTACCTCGCCGCCCACGAGCTCGGGGGCGCCCGGTTTGTCGGAACCCGCTGAAGCGAAAGGTGCGGCGCTGCGTGCGCACGCCGCCCGGCTGAACGCGCAAGTGGTCGAGCGAGGGCGATCGCTGGCGTCGCTCGAGCTCGATGACCTCGGCCTTGACCGGCGGGACCGATCGCTGCTGCGCTCCATGCTGACCGAGTCGCTGCGTTGGCACCACCGATTCGAGCGGCAACTCGCCGTGCTGCTCGATCGGCCGCTGAAGCGGAGGGAATCGGAGCTCGCGGCCCTGCTCAGAATCGGCCTGACGCAGCTTGCCATCATGCGAATCCCCGATCACGCCGCGGTCTCGGCAACGGTGGCGGCAACGGCCGTGCTGGGTCTGGCAAGAGCACGCGGTCTCGTCAACGCCGTTCTGCGGCGATATCTGCGGGAGCGCTCGGAGCTCGAGCTCGCGCTCGAGAGCGACGAGGTTGCCAGGTTCAGCCACCCCGCGTGGCTCATCGATACCATCCGGCAAGACTGGCCGGAGGACTACGAGTCGCTGCTCACCGCCAATAACCAGCGGCCGCCGTTCTGGCTCAGGGTCAACCGGTCCAGAACAACGCCTGACGACTATCTTGCTCTGCTGCAGCAGACAGGCATCGAGGCTTCAGTGGCGGCGCCATTCGCCGATGCCGTTCTGCTGGCGGAACCGCAGCCCGTAGACACGGTGCCGGGATTCGAGGCGGGCCTGGTCTCGGTGCAGGATGCAGCTGCCCAGCGCGCCGCCGAGCTCATGGACCTGATGCCGGGGCAGCGCGTGCTGGACGCCTGCGCAGCCCCGGGGGGCAAGGCTGCGCACATGCTCGAGCGCTGCCCCGGGCTCGAGGTCCTGGTTGCGCTCGACAGCGACGAAGCGCGGCTCGAGCTGGTTCGGCAAAACCTCGACCGGCTCGGTCTCTCGGCTGAGCTCGTTGTCGGCGATGCGACTGAGCCGGCTCCATGGTTCGACGGCACGCGGTTCGATCGCGTGCTCGTCGATGCGCCGTGTAGTGCGACGGGCGTCATCCGCCGGCACCCCGATATTAAGGTGCTGCGCAGAGCCGAGGACGTCGCCAGGATTCAGGCTATCCAGTCGGCCATGCTCGATGCGCTGTGGCAGCTCGTTGAGCCCGGCGGGCTCCTGGTCTATTGCACCTGCAGCGTGCTCCGGGCGGAGAATGTCGGTATCGTCGAGGACTTCGTCGGCAGGACCGGCGATGCGACGGTGGGTCCGTTTCCGTCGCAAGGGCACTTTCAGCTGCTCCCCGGGCAGACGAACACGGACGGCTTTTATTATGCTTGCCTGAGGAAGGGGGGCGGCAGTCATCGATAGGAGTTGGCGAACGACGGGTCTGCGTGCCGCGCAGTCGCGAGCTCGCGGTCTGGTCCGTGGCGGAATCGCAGCGCTGGGGCTTGTTCTGGCAGCGGCCGGGGTCGTCGTGGCACAGGACCAGGACCCCGGGCATTTCGAGGTCCGGGCGGGAACCCACGATCTCGTTGAGGGAAGCTATCTCGTCGACGCGCAGATCTATCTGCGGTTGCCGTCGGAAGCGACGAATGCGTTGCATTCCCGCCTGCCGCTGACAATCCGCGTCGAAGTCGAATTCCTCAATCGCCTGCGACTTTGGTGGGATCCCGTCGAATTCGAGGCGAGCCGGCGCTCGCAGCTCATGTATTACCCGCTGACAGATCGTTACGTGGTGACTCACATCGATTCCGGCGACCGCGAGGACTTCGTCACCCTGGCCGGGGCGTTGGAGTTCATCGGCCGAGTCGAACAGCTCGAGATTGTCGACGCCGCGCTGCTCGACCGCGATCGGCGGTATGACGTGCGCATACGGGCCGTCCTCGACAAGGACGAGCTTCCAGGGCCCCTGCGCCTGCTCGCATTCTGGCGGCGCGACTGGTCCATCGCCAGCGACTGGCTGTTATGGCGCTTGGACGAAGACTAGGCCGCGCGCTGCTCGTCCTGCTGAGCGTGCTCGGCGTCCTGGTCTGGGGCGTCGGGCTGCTGCTGTTCTCGCAGGTCGTCGAGGATTCGGATGATTTCGCGCGCTACGCCGTGCTGATCGTCTCGATCAACGCGATTGGCGTGGCGGTCCTTCTGGCGCTTATCGGCAACCGGCTCGTGCGCCTGATCAGGGACTATCGTCGGTTCGTGCCGGGTTCCAGGCTCCAGGCCCGCATGGTCACCCTGGTTGGCATCGTTGCGGCGATTCCGCTCGTCATTCTCTATATGTTCGCGGTTGCTTTTATCGCGCGTGGAATCGATGAGTGGTTCACCGTCGATGTCGGTCGCGGCCTCGAAGAGGCGCTCGAGCTGACTGAAGAATCCATCAACCTGAAAATGACCGACAGCGTCATTCGACTCGAGGTCATGGCGGGTTCCCTGAATGCCTTCCAGAGCGAGGGTCTCGAGCGCGAATTTTTCGCGCTTGCCGGCAGCATCGGTGCGATCGAGCTGACACTGTTCGATGCCATGGGCGAGCTCGTTGCCACCGCGCCGCTGCTCCCCGCCGGGATCGCGCCTTCCGGGCTCGATGCCGAGCTGCTCGAGCAGCTGCCGGACGTTCGTCTGGAGTTTCTGGCCGAGGACATCCTGTACAACGAGATTCGGGCCGTCGTCGCCTTCGCCGATGCCGGCGGGGCCAGTTACTATCTGCGGGGCCGGTTCGCCGTGCCGCCCAGAATCTACGAGCTCATCACTTCGGTCGAAGCGCGTCAGGGTCAGTTCGCGCGGCTGGCGCTGGTCCGAACCGAGCTCAAGCTGAGTCTCGCCCTGACGCTGACGCTGGTGCTTCTGATAGCAATTCTGAGTGCCGTCTATACCGCCTTCTTTGTCGCGCAGCGACTGATTCTGCCGATTCAGAAACTCATGGAAGGCACGCGCGCCGTGGCTCGCGGTGAGCTGGACACCCAGGTCCCGCTGGCTCATGGGGACGAGATCGGGTTTCTCGTCAACTCGTTCAACGATATGACACGCAAGCTCGCACAGGCGCGGCAGACCGCTACCGATTCGGAGCGCCGCCTCGAGGACGAGCGGAACAAGCTCGAAGTGATTCTGGCCCGGCTTTCGACCGGTGTCGTTTCGCTCGAGTCCGACCTGACGATCCGGACCGCGAACAAGGCGGCCGGCGAGATTCTCGGCGTCGAGCTGGAGCAGCATGTCGGCGAGTCGCTGATCGATCTGGTGCAGGAAAGGCCGCTGCTGCGGCAATTCCTGGAAGCAATCGCGCAGCACCTCGAGGACGAGACGCCGGAGTGGCGCGACCGGATTGCGCTGCGTGGTGAGCACGGCAGCCGCGAGCTCGTCTGCGCCTGCAGCGAGCTGCCGATCGAGGGCGAGCACGGTGAAGGCTACATCCTCGTGTTCGATGACATCACCGCGCTGATGCGGGCGCAGGAGGAGGCAGCCTGGGGTGAGGTCGCCAGGCGGCTTGCCCATGAGATCAAGAATCCGCTGACACCGATCCAGCTCTCGGCTGAGCGCGTGCGCCGGCGTTATCTGGCGGATGGCTCGGACGATCTCGACCTGCTCGATCGCGCCACGCACACGATCATTCAGCAGGTCGATTCGATGAAGGGCATGGTCGACGCGTTCAGCGAATACGCGCGCGCGCCGGACATCGAGCTCGGCGAGCTGAATCTGAACGCCCTGATCAGCGAGGTGACCGAGCTCTACAGGCATCAGGTATCTCCGGTTCGGATCGAGCTGGATCTCGCCGAGTCCTTGCCGCCCGTCAAAGCCGACATCGGGAGGTTGCGACAGGTCATCCATAATTTGTTGCGCAACGCGAGCGAGGCGATCGAGGGCCAGGAAAACGCCGAGATCGAGATTTCCACGCGACAGCGGGAGCTTGCCGATATCCCTTACGCAGAAATCATCGTCGGCGACAACGGCCCGGGATTTTCTGCCGACATTCTCGACAAGGCGTTCCTGCCGTATGTGACGAGCAAGGCCAAGGGGACCGGCCTCGGGCTTGCGATTGTGCGCAAGCTCGTCGAAGAGCATGGAGGAGAGATTCGTGCCAGAAACAAGGCGCAGCGTGGAGCCGAGGTCAGTATACTGCTGCCGCTACATGGCGCCGACCGCGGGACCAGCAGGCGGGCGCAACACAGGAGGAAGCGAGCGTGAGCGACGCAAGAATTCTGATCGTCGATGACGAAGCGAACATCCGCGAGTTGCTCGATGAGATCCTGAGCGAGGAAGGCTACGATGTGACCACGGCGGAAGACGCGGCGCATGCGCGCGAGGCCCGTCGCGGGAGGGATTTCGACCTCACGCTGCTCGACATCTGGATGCCCGATACGGATGGCATTTCACTGCTCAAGGAGTGGGCTGACAGTGGCTCGCTCGGGCCGGTGGTCATGATGTCGGGGCATGGGTCCGTCGACACGGCTGTCGAGGCAACGCGTCTCGGCGCCCTGGATTTCATCGAGAAGCCCGTTTCCCTGAGCCAGCTGCTTCGAACCGTCAGCAAGGCGCTCTCGGGGCGCCAGCCCGCAAGAGGTACGCAGTCCATGGCGGGTCACTCGCAGCGCCTCGTCGGCAAGAGCCAGAGGATGCGCGAGTTGCGCGAGAAGGTTCAGGCTGCTGCCAGGCACGAAACGAACCTTCTGTTTTCCGGCGAACATGGTTCCGGGCGAGCGCTTTCCGCGCGGCTCGTAGCCGGACTCAGCAGTCGTGCCGGCCAGCGTTTCGAAACCGTCGACTGTGCCGCGCTGCAAGACGAGGATGCGCTGGATCGCGTTGTCGGTAACGGGAACGACAGCGGCGCGCTCGCGCGTGCCGTTGGCGGCGTCCTCTGCCTGCGGGGCCTCGACGAGATGCCGCCTTCAGTGCAGGTCAGTCTGGCCGAGGCGCTCGCGCGAAGTGCAGGTCCCGACGCCGGTGACAGTTCGGCCTTGAGGGTCTTTGCAACGGTAGCGCCCGGGCTCGAGCGCGACGGTCAGTTTGTGCCCAAGCTGGCGCGCATCGTCGGCTCGGTCGTAATCCGCGTGCCCGCGCTTCGGGATCACGCCGAGGATGTCCCGGAGCTCTTGCGCTACTTTGTCGGCTCCTTCGTCGAGCGCGAAAGACTGCCATTCAGGCGGTTCAGCATCGCAGCGCAGAATCGGCTCAGGAACTATCCGTGGCCGGGCAATGTTGGCGAATTGAAGCACCTCGTCAAGCAAATGCTGGTGCTCGGGGCAGACGACGATATCGGGCTTGCCGAAGTCGAAGCGGAGCTTGCGGCTGAGTCCGCCGATTCCGGGCCGCTGATCAAGCAGGATCTGCTGGCCATGCCTTTGCGAGAGGCCCGGGAGCACTTCGAGCGTGCTTATCTGCGTCAGCAGCTGCAACTTTGCGGCGGCAAGGTCGGGCAGCTCGCGAAGCGCGTCGGCATGGAAAGAACACACCTGTACCGAAAGCTAAGGGCACTGGGCGTGGATTTTCGGCAGGCAGCTCAGGACGACTGAACGCGAGTCCGTTCGGGCGTTTCAATCAGACGAAGGGGCCGGGCGCCTGAAGTACTCGATCTGCTCCTGGTCGAGGCGCCGGGCAACCCGGTTGATCTCGTCGCGGCCGGTCAGCGGGCCGACGATCACACGAAAACGCAGAATGTCTCCGACCACGGCCGATTCGATTCGCGACGTGATGCCGAGCAATGCCAGCGTCGCCTGACGCGTATCGGCTCCCTGCATGCTCGGAAAGGAACCGGCCTGCAGTTCCGCGGTCTGGGTTGCGGGCACAGGCGCGTTGTCGGCAGGCGCCGTGCCCGGCACGATGACCTCGGCTTCGCGAAGCCGCGTATAGAAGGACAGCCCGGGCTCGTCGTCTCGAGCGGCTTCGTCGGCTGCGACTTCTTCCGGTGAGCCGTCAGGCTGCTGCTGGCCGTCCGAGTCGGCCGTTTCGTCGACCGCGCCCGGGCGTATCTCGGTCGTCAGCTCGCGCAGCGACTCCGATATCCGCAGGTCGTTGGATTCCAGATAGACGAACAGCGCGAAACCGAGTCCGATACTCAGACCAAACAGCATCCAGGCCCAGCCGGGCAGCTGCTCGCGCTGTCTGCGTTTCGTCGATGCCATCCGCTTGCGCTACATCTTCTCCGGCGCCGAAACACCCAGAATGCCGAGGCCGTTGCTGATGACCTGCTGTGTTGCAACCGTCAGGCTGACGCGCGCGTCGCGCAGAGGGGCATCGTCGACCAGTACTCGATGCGCATTGTAGTACGCATGGAATACCGCAGCGAGGTCCCGCAGGTAGTGCACGAGGTGCTGAGGTGCGCGCGCGCTCGCGGCCAGCTCGATGATCTCGGGATAACGTCCGAGCAGGCGCATCAGATCGCGTTCCGCGTCGGTCGAAAGCAGCTCGAGATCGACCTCGCGGCCATCCCGCCGGTCACCTTCGAGACGATCGAGCATGCTGGCAACGCGCGCGTGCGCGTATTGCACGTAGTAGACGGGATTGTCGTTGCTCTCGGCCTTGGCAAGATCGAGGTCGAAATCCAGATGCTGATCATTGGAACGGGAGACGAAAAAGAACCTGGCCGCGTCGTTGCCGACTTCTTCCCGCAGCTCGCGTAAGGTGACGTAGCTGCCACCTCGCGTCGTCATCTGGACCTTCTGGTTGCCACGATAGAGCACGACGAACTGCATCAGTCGAAACTCGAGTCGATCCGCATCGTTTCCGGCTGCAGCGACGGCCGCGCGAACACGCGCCGTATAGCCATGGTGATCAGAGCCGAATACGTTGATCAGCAGGTCGTAACCACGATCGAACTTGTCGATGTGGTACGCGATGTCCGAAGCGAAGTAGGTTGGCGCCCCGTTCTCGCGGACGACGACCCTGTCTTTCTCGTCGCCGAAGTCCGTCGTGCGGAACCATGTAGGCCCATCCCGCTCATAGAGCAGCCCTTTGGAGTGCAGCTGCTCCAATGCGGATGCGACGGCATCGGCGTCGATCAGGCTGCGCTCGGAGAACCATCGGTCCGGCTCGGCGCCGAATTCCTCGAGGTCGTTGCGGATGTCGCCGAGAATTTCGCCGAGCGCCTCTTCGAGCACGGTGCCAAAGGAACTCTCTCCCAGAGCCGACTTCAGGGTGGCGATCAGCAGATCGAGGTTCTTTTCCCCGTCGTCGCCGAATTGATCGAGCGCGGCAATAATCTTGTCGTGATCACCGAGGAGCGCATCGGCATGCTCTTCGACGAGCCGCGCGCCGATGTCTCCGACGTAATCTCCCTGATAGCAGTTCGGCGGAAATTCGACGACGATGCCGTGCCGCTCGGCATAGCGAAGCCAGACGCTCGCCGCCAGAATGTCCATCTGCCTGCCGGCATCATTGACGTAGTACTCCTCGTCGACCGAATAGCCGGCAGCGCGCAGAATCTCCGCGAGCGATGTGCCGTAAGCCGCGTGACGGCCGTGACCCACGTGCAAAGGTCCGGTGGGGTTTGCGGAGACGTACTCGACGAGAACCTTGCCGCGGCTGCCAGGCTGCGCGCGGCCGTAATCGGACGTCTGGCCAAGAATCGCCCGAATGACTTCGTGATGGGCAGCATTCGCGAGCCGAAAGTTGATGAATCCCGGCCCGGCGAGTTCGACGGCTTCGACCAGGGAATCAACCGGCAGGCAGTCGATGATCGCCTGACCGAGCTCGCGTGGCGGCCTGCCGGCGAGCTTGGCCGCACGCAGCGCGACGTTGCTGGCGAAGTCGCCATGCTCGGCGTCACGAGCCCGCTCGATGCCGGGGTCCAGTTCGGCGAGCTCAGCGGAGCCGTCGCGCTCGGCCAAAGCACGGAGCGCGTCGCGGACTAGCTGTTCGAGTTTGTCGCGCACGGGTCTTGAGGCGGGGTCCAGGGAAAGCCGCGAATTCTAACCGAAGCGTCTTTACGGCTACAGCTCGGCCGGGTCGACATCGATCGACCAGCGCACGCGCCTCGACTCGGGCCAGCGCGACAGCGCATCGAGGCAGGAGGCGATCAGCGCATGCAGGCGCGGCCGGGAAACCGACTGCAGCAGCAGCTGCGCGCGGTAGCGGGCATCCTTACGCTCCATCCAGTCGGCGGTCGGCCCGAGAACGCGCATGCCATCGGCGGTCGGCTCGCAGTGTCGTTTGAGCTTCTCGAGAAACCGGAAGATGCGGTCTCGCTCCCTGGCCTCAGCCCGGAACACCGCCAGATGACTGAACGGTGGCCAGCCCGTTGCGCGCCGCTCGGTCAGGGAGTGCTCGGCGAATGCGCCGTAATCGCTGGCGAGCAGATTCTTCAGCAGCGGATGAGTCGGGTAGTGTGTCTGGATCAGGACCTCGCCCTTGCGCTCACGTCGTCCGGCGCGGCCGGCGACCTGGACAATCGTCTGGGCCAGTCTCTCCTCGCTGCGAAAGTCCGAACCGAAGAGCCCCTGGTCGGCATTTAGCACGCCGACGAGAGTGACCGACGGGAAGTCGTGACCTTTGGTCAGCAATTGCGTTCCGACAATGATTTGCGCGCGCCCGGACTCGATGTCGGCTAGCGCCTGGCCCAGGGCTTCGCGACCTGCGACGACATCGCGGTCGAGCCTGGCAATATCGAAATCGGGAAACAGCGACTCGAGCTCGGTCGTCACGCGCTCGGTGCCTGCCCCGACACCGATGCGCTCGGAGCCACAGACCGGGCAGGTCCAGTGCAGCGGTTCACGTCGTCCGCAATGATGACAGCGGAGCTGCCCGGCGCTTGCATGCACCGTCAACTTCGCGTCACAGTGCTGACACTCCGACGCCTTTTCACATCCCGGGCAAAACAGCGCGGGCGCGAAACCGCGCCGGTTGATGAACAGCAGTACCTGGTTGCCCTGTTCGAGATGGTGACCCATCGCGGTCAGCAAAGGCGTCGAAAGCCCGCGCCGGACGGCATGATGATTGAGGTCGATCATGCGAATCGTCGGCGTGCCGCCAGTGCCGATTCGCCGTGGCAACGACAGCAGTTGATAACGTCCTTCGACGGCATTGCGGAAGCTTTCGAGCGAAGGCGTGGCCGACGCGAGCACGACAGGCACGTCGAGCGCTTTCGCCCGGACGATTGCGAGGTCCCGGCCCGAGTAGCGAAAGCCCGATTGCTGCTTATAGGAAGGATCGTGCTCCTCGTCCACAACGATGAGCCCGGGTCGGGGCAGGGGCGAGAACACAGCGGATCGGGTGCCGACGATCAGCCGGGCCTCGCCTGATCTGGCCCGGCGCCACGCGTCCAGGCGCTGGGCATCGGTCAGGCCCGAATGAAACACCGCGAGCTCGCAGCCGAAGCGCAGCTCGAGGCGGCGGACAAGCTGCGGCGTCAGCCCGATTTCGGGCACAAGCAGCAGGCATTGACGGCCGCGGCCCAGAGCATCGCCGATCAGCCGCAGGAACACCTCTGTCTTGCCGCTCCCGGTCACGCCGTAGAGCAGTGCAGCGACAAAACCGCTCGTGGCCCGAATCGCCTCGACGGCGGTCTGCTGATCGGGGGTCAGTTCCGGTGGCGTCTCCGTGGTTTCGGCTGGCTCGAGCCGCCCGCGGTCCGCAGCGTCCACCTTTGCCGGCACGATCCAGCCCTTGGTGGCAAGACGACGGACGGCTTCGAGGCTGACCCCGGCCTCGCGTAGGCTCCCGGCTGTCGCGACGCCGCCAGCGGAAATTACTCGCAGTGCTTCGAGCTGACGCGGCGCGCGGTTGCCGACGGATTCGAGCCCGGCGTCAAGCCGGTCCGGTGCCAGCTGCCAGGCCTCTTCGGGCTGCGGGGCTGCAGACCGTCCCTGGCGCATCAGTGCCGGGAGCGCATTCACGAGGACTTCACCGACGGGATGGTGGTAATAGTCGGCCGCCCAGCGCAACGACGCCATGAGCTCGGTATCGAACAGCGGCTCATCGTCGAGGACCTCCGCGATTGGCTTGAGCGCGGCATCCTCGACTGATGCTGCGGGGCCGGGATCGATGACGATACCGATGCGCTGACGGCTGCCGAAAGGGACCCGGACTCTGCTGCCGGTCGCGGGCACGGGATCGGGTCGGTCCCAGCGATAATCGAAGCCTTCGGCGACCGGTACCGGCAGCGCGACCC
>DATCZB010000208.1:0-3859 GCA_036526155.1 Gammaproteobacteria bacterium | reverse complement strand
CTGTTTGCAACCGAGATCCTTCGGGTCGACGTCGTCGCCCTGCTCGTCATGACGCTGCTCGGGCTACTGATCTACCTGCCCGGTCTGAACCAGTTGCTCGAACCCGAACTGCTCTTCGCCGGGCTCTCGAGCAACGCCGTGGTATCGATCATCGCGGTGATGATTCTGGGGGCGGGCCTGGAAAAGACCGGTGTGATGGATCAGATCGCGCAGGCGATCCTGCGCCTCGGCGGAGAGACGGAATCCAGGGTCGTTGGCCTGGTCTCGGGAACCGTGGCGCTGATCAGCTCGTTCATGCAGAACGTCGGTGCCGCGTCGTTGTTCGTGCCGGTCGTCTCGCGCATCTCGGCCCGGACCCGGTTGCCGATGTCGCGGCTCGTCATGCCGATGGGATTCTGCGCAATTCTCGGCGGCACCATGACGATGGTGGCATCGAGCCCGCTCATCATGCTCAACGACCTGCTCGACAACTCCAATCGCGTACTCGGCCCGAACCAGCAAATGGAGCACTTCGACCTGTTTGCCGTAACGCCGATCGGGCTCGCGCTGATCGGCGCGGGCCTGATCTACTTCATCGCCTTCGGCCGCTACGTGCTGCCCGCAGGCGCAACGCCGCGCCGCCGGGTCCGCGGCTTCGGCACGGTGCGCTATCTGCGCCACGTGCACGGCATCAATGCCGCCGTCCGCGAGCTCGAGGTGCCTGCCGACAGCCCGCTGGCCGGCCAGGACCTGGCCACGCTGCAGCACACCTACGAAGCCAAGATCGTCGCCCTGCATTACGCGGGCGTCTCCGTTGTCTCGCCTCCGATGGAGGGACCACTGCTCGCTCCGGCGACGATCGCCGTCATTGCGGAACCCGAGGAGCTCAAGCGGTTCATCAAGGCTGGCAATCTGACGATGCGGCCCAAGCTCAAGGACTTTCGCTACATGCTGGCGCGGGCGGTTGCCGGCATCGCCGAGGTCGTGATTCCGCCGGACTCGAACGTGATCGGCAAGACGGTCCGGGATCTCAGGCTCAGAGAAACGACGGGGCTGAGCCTGCTCAGCATCTTTCGGGCCGGCAAGGCGATCACGAGCGCACTGCACGAGGTGCCGTTCGCAGCGGGCGACACGCTGATTTGTCACACGCGCTGGGAAGACCTGACACGACTCGAGCAGCACCGGGACTTCGTCGTCGTCACCGCCGACTATCCGCGCGAGGAACGCAGTCCCTACAAACTGGCGCTGGCTGTCGTCTTCCTCGCGGTCTCGCTCGGGCTGATCCTGTTCACAAACATCGCGCTGCCCGTCGCGCTTATGACGGGCGCCGTCGGCATGATCGTTTTCGGTCTGCTGACCATGGACGAGGCCTACGGGTCGGTCAGCTGGACGACCGTCTTCCTGCTTGCGGGGCTCTTACCGCTCGGCCGCGCCGTCGAGACCTCGGGCGTCGCGAATTTCGTCGCGATGCACATGCTGACCGACTTCGGACCCTTGCCGACCTGGGTTCTGCAGGCAATGCTCGCCGTGCTCGCAACGCTGTTCACGCTCGTCATTTCGAATGTCGGCGCAACTGTTCTGCTCGTGCCGATTGCCATCAACGTTGCCGTTGCGAGCGGCGCGGACCCGGCCATGTTTGCCCTGACCGTAGCGATCTCGACGTCGAACTCATTCATCCTGCCCACGCACCAGGTCAATGCCCTGGTCATGGGACCGGGCGGCTACCATGTGTCGGACTTTCTCAAGGTCGGCAGCATCATGAGCGTCATTTTTCTGGTGGTGTCGCTGGTCGTGCTGAATCTCGTCTTCTGAGCAGGAACAGCACGGCCGCACCGGCGAGCACGGCAACGATGTTGGCCGGCGAGGCGGTCCCGAGCCAGATCGTGCTGCCGCCGACGACCACGGCGCCAACGATGAGCGCGACACCGGGAAGGACAGCACCGCGGCCGCTGCGATTCCCGCCCTGCATGCCTTGCGCCATCATTGCGGCGGCGACGAGAGCGGTCGCGATCACGTAGGCAATTTCAGGCCACGAGCCATCCAGCAGCAGCGCCGGGTTGTAACACCACAACAGCGGCAGGAAGTACGCCATCGCGGCGAGCTTGACGCCTTCCCAAGAGGTCGACCACATGCCGCTTCCGGCGAGCCCGGCGGCAACATAGCTGGCGACGGCGACCGGTGGTGTCAGGAAAGACAACAGGCCGAAATAGAAGATATACAGATGTGCCGACATCGGGGAAATGCCCATCTCGATCAGGGCCGGCACGAGAACCACGTAGAGCACGACGTAGATCGCCGTTGTCGGCATGCCCATCCCGAGCACGATCGAAATGGCTGCGGTCAGCAGCAGCATCGCCAGCAGCCCCGCATCGGTCCCGATTTGAGTCAGCACGAGCGACAGCGAGAACCCGAGCCCGGTGCTGTTCATGACGCCGATGACGACGCCGGCACCACCGGCGATCATCAGCAGCGGCAACATGCTCTCGCCGGCGCCGAACAGCATCTCGCGCCACTCTGAGGCCGGCGGCAGCCGGCGCTGTCTCAGGACACTGAGGATGAGCAAGGTTGCCGCTGCGGCCAGCGCCGACCAGGCCGGATCGAAGCGCAGCACGAACAGCAGAAAGATCAGAACGCCGAGCGGAATCAGAAACAGCCAGCCCCGCCGCAGCAACGGCTCGAGCCGGGGAATCTGTTCCCTCGGCAGTCCATGCAGTCCGTAACGCACGGCGATGGCGTCAACCTGCAGAAACAGGCAGACGTAGTAAAGCAGCGCGGGCACGAGCGCCGCGAGGACCACCTGTGAATATGGCACGCCGAGGAAGTCGGCAATCAGAAACGCCGTCGCACCCATCACCGGCGGCGCAAACTGACCGCCGTTCGAGGCGACGGCTTCGATCGCGCCGGCAAATTGCGGTCTGAAGCCGGCCTTCTTCATTAACGGAATCGTCACGATGCCGGTGGACATGATGTTGCCAACTGCCGTGCCGTTGATCGAGCCGAAAATGCTCGACGCGACGACCGCGACCTTCGCCGGACCTCCGCGCCGCCCGCCCATGAACGAGAGGGCGAGATCGGTGAAAAACTGAATCGCTCCGCTGACCTGCATGATCCTGCCGAGCACAATGAATGCAAGCACGAGCGTTGCCACGATCGTCAGCACGCGTCCCGGAACGGCATTGCCATCCGCATACAGGTAGAACACGAAATCTCCGGCCGCCTGGGGCGCAGCCTGAAACGGCGGCGGCACGAGCTGTCCGAACAGGCCGTACGCGACCAGGATCCAGACGAGAATCGTGATTGGCAGGCCGGCACTCTTGCGCATGCCTTCGATCAGCAACAGCAGCGCCGCGAGCGCGGGCACGAGCTTCATCGCGGTCAGGCCTTCGATGTCTATGATCCAGTCGTTCTGATTCAGCGACATCCAGATCCAGCAGCCGATAGCTGCAGTGCCGAGCACTGCATCTATCCAGCGCCGCGAGATCGAATAAGGCTGTCGCAGCAGCGAAGCGGCAATCGCGAGGCCGATCAGCGGGCCGATCCATTCGGTGTCGGTCAGGGATACGCCGAAGAACTGAGGGACATCGAGTATCCAGGCGATGCCGATGACAACGATGGAACCGAGGTAGGCCTTGGTCAGAAACTCCAGCGTCCTGTCCACTCGCCGACCTCAGGCTGCAGCCAGAAACCGATTCAGATGTTCGGCGATCTCTGCCGCGGCGCCTTCGAGATGGAAGTGATGCCGGCCCGGAATCCGGTGCACGGCGATGCCCGGAATCATGCCCAGCATCTCCCGATACACGATGAGATCGCCGAACGGGCTCTCGTCGGCGAGCACGCAGATGGCCGGCGCCGTGACTCGCTCGAGAAACGGCTGCAGCAG
>DATCZB010000207.1:0-5716 GCA_036526155.1 Gammaproteobacteria bacterium | reverse complement strand
CTCGCTGACGTCGATGAATCCACCGTCGCCGTCTGTTCGCTGCGACACGGCCCCGAACGCTCGCTCGACGCCGGGCTCGAAGGCCGCGGGCTCGAGCCAGCCTCGATTGAGACCGCGCTGCATCGAGAAACCGATGATCGCCGTCGACGATGTCTCGTGGTACGCACCGGGGAAGTCGACAACCTGGCGCCAGGTGCCATCGGCATTTTGCCAGCTTGCGAGGGTTGCCATCAGTGACCGGTACTCTTCGAGCAAGCGCGGCCACGCGGGGTGGTCCGCCGGGAAGTTGCTCAGCGTCAACGCATAGCCGATCGCGGCGAACCCGTTACCGCGGCCCCAGGCGGCGTCCGTCAGCGGCGAATGACGGTACAGGCCGTCATCTCTGCGGACCAGGGTATTCATGAAGGCAATGTGGCGCGCTGCCATGTCGAAGTAAGGACGCTCACCGGTCAGGTCGCCAACGGCGGCCAGAATGCCGGCGCCCATGAATATGGCGTCGCTCATCTCGCCGTGTCCCGGCATGGCCTCGAGCATCCCGCCCGTGTCGTCGAATGCGAGGTCCGCTGCGGCCCGGGCTCGTTCCAGGGCGCGAGGGTCACCCGTTCGGGCGGCGAGCTCGGCGAACACCAGGTGTCCTGCGAGGACTAGCGTGGAAACGCCGAAGCGCCCGCCGAGACTGTCGCGCTCTCCGGTCAGAAAGGGCTCGGCCACTGCTGCGACATGGTCGACGTTACCGAGGCCCAGATGCGCGATGAGGCCCATGCCGTCGATGTAGAGGGCCGTGTCGAAACTCTGGCTGTAGATTGGCGCGAGCAGGCCAGCGAGCGCGGTTGGTGACCGGGCTCGACGGGCTTCGATTTCCTGTCGGGCCGCAGATGGCGTGAGCTCGGCAGCAAGGCCTTCGAGCAGCGGCTGGTCGGCAGCCAGCGCCCGAACGGCAAGTGGCGCGACGCCCGCGACGGTGGAGTTCTGCAGCGCCTCCCCGAGACTCGCCGGGTCGGCGCCGACAACCAGCACGAGATCGGGCGCGTTCAGACCGAGCCAGCGCCAGAGCGCGTGTGATTCGGCGTGCTCACGATAGGCAGGTCCCGTGGGCGGAAACTGCAGCGGCTGCTGTGCCGGATTGGCAACCGGTACCGCAATCACCGTTGATGCGCGTCGGCTGTCCGGCAGCTCGGCGTACTGCTCGAGAGCATCCCGGATCACCCCCGACGACTCGTCATCGCCGGGAAGGCCGCCGACCAGCGCGATGGTCGGGGCCTGCTCCTGGCCGGCGCCGACCCGCAGTGCCTCGATCAGCCTGCCGTCGGTCGCGAGGCCGATCTCCAGCGATTCAATCTCCGCGCTCTGCGTGGCGGTGGCGAGCAGGATCAGCGCAGCCAAGCCGAAGTGTCTGACGCGCGAAATCAGTTGGGCGGATTTCAGTCCCATTGCTCTCGACCCGGGCGATGATGCAGCGGCTAGTTCCTGTCCTCGATCTCTGCAGCGAGGTCGATAAAGACCCGGGCGTAGTCGCCGCTATCGAGCTGGGCCATCGCGAAATGCCCGCCGCCGTTGAGTCCGCGGTCGGGCAGGTAGACGTAACTGCCATCCGCTCCGGCTTCTGCCCAGACGGCTGCCTGGCAGGTGATCGCTTCCAGGCTGCTCGTTCCGCGCTCGGTTGCCACGAGCACGATCGGCAGATCCGTGTAGTTCACGAGCCGGCTTGCCGGGTCACTCTGCATGGCGCACCCGTCTCGTTGCGATGCAGCGAAATCCGCCGCCAGCGGTGGATCGGTCGTCCAGCTCGCAATCGACGGCGCGCCGCCACCAAAACCGCCAACGAGCGGGTTAGCGCCCGCGGCCTCGAAGGCAATGATGCCGACGACATTGTCGGGATTGAGCTCGGGCACGCGGAAGGTGCTGCCGCCACCGGCCGAATGTGCGAGCAGGATCGCAGGTCCGATCTCATCGAGCAGGGCGGATATCGTTCGCGCCGCGATCTCGTCGCCGCAGTACGGTGCCGTCGCCGAGCTCGCCGTCCAGCCGACTACGGCGTCGTTGGTTGGCGTCGGCTCACCGAAGGGCCAGACGTCTGCGTCGGCCGTAGCGAGTCGCGAGATGATTGCGGAGTTGCCGACGCCGACAGCCCCGTCGCGGCAGCCGGAGTGGCTCTGCGAGCGACCGTGACCCGGTCGATCGACGACGTAGACGTCCCAGCCGTCCGCCGCGAAATAGTCCGCCCAGCCGTCACGGCCGTCGGGCGTCTCGAGCCAGTCGGTGCCCTGGCCGCCGCCGCCGTGAATCATCACGATCGGGTACTCGTGACGCCTGCGCGCGGGCAACAGGTACTGCACGAACATTGCGTTGACGACGTTCAGGGATCCGTTGTCCTGGGGCTCGGCCGCGTAGCCGACGAACCTTGCACCGAGATCCCTGAGATTGAGCCTGCCTGCCTCGCCGCCGGCCAGGGCGCTGGCCGTGCCGAGTGCTGCGCAGCCGATCAGCGCCGCGCGCAAGAAAGAGATGGTTCTGGTTGTCATTCTGACTGTCCCCCGCAGTGGTTGGCGCAGTATAGGCGTTGACGCCGCGCTCGTGCGCCTACGGCCGCGCTCCGAGCCGTATACTTGACGAACGTGTCCTGAGCCGGACGGTGCACCCGCGCCGGTATCGGGCATGCGGTCGATAGCGGCGTAATTCGGTATGAGAGGGGGAATCGATGCGTGGGTTCAGTCTGCCTGGAATGACGGCACTGGTGGTACTTCCGTGGGCAGTCGCGGCGCAGTCGCCGGCCGAGGCCCCGATAACGGAGAACCCGATACCGGCGCCGATCGCAAAGCTCGGCATCTCGGTCGGAATCGCGGAAATTGCGCGCTTGCCGGATACGCGGGCAACGCTGCCTGAAGGCGCCGACGTCAACCCGGCCGGGACGGCTCGGATCAACATGGTGCTGGATGCGCCGGATGGGCGTCGCTTCGTCAATGATCAACGTGGCCGGATCTACCTGCTCGAGGAGGGCGAGGAGCCCGTGCTCTACGTCGATTTGTATGCGCAGTTTCCGCGGGCGACGTTCGATCGCGTCCAAAGCGGATTCAACGCAGTCACGTTGCATCCGGAATTTGCCGACAACGGACTGTTCTACACCACGCACGGTGAAGCCGCGGCGGACAATTCTGCGACGGTCGATTTCATTCCGCCCGGATACTCAGATGCCGACGTCACGCATCACAACGTCCTGACTGAGTGGCGTGCCAGCGATCCGGCGGCATCTGGCTTCGAGGGCACGCGCCGCGAGCTGCTGCGCGCGGCGCACGTAACGACCAACATGTCGCATCCCCTCGGTTTCGTTGGCTTCAACCCGACGGCCAGGCCCGGAGACGCCGATTATGGTTTGCTCTATACGAGCGGCAGTGATTTCGGATTCAGCAACGGCGGTGGTCCGAACTCGCGCAACGCAAGTCAGACTCAACGTCTGGATACGATTGCGACCGCGATCTTGCGGATCGACCCACGCAGCCCATCCGAGTCCGGTGGTGTAGCGGGTCTCGGCGACTACACCATTCCGCCTGGCAATCCATTCGCCGGCGACGGCATCGACACGACCCTCGGCGAGATCTACGCGCATGGTTTTCGGAACGCGCACCGCCTGAGCTGGGATCTCGACGATGGCACGATGTTCGCGCTCGATATCGGCATGAACCATATCGAAGAGGTCAATATCGTTCGTGCCGGAGCGAACTATGGCTGGATGGCGCGGGAGGGTTACTGGGAGAACGGCATGTCACGACCCGGTGGCGCACTGAACCAGCTCTACGCTCTGCCGGCGGGCGTGCTCGACGGATCGATTGCCGATCCCTATACCTATCCGGTGGCCATGTATGACCACGACGAAGGGCGGGCAATCAGCGGTGGCTTTGCTTACGACGGTGAGATCGAGGCGCTCAGGGGCAAGTTCGTCTTCGGTGATGTTCAGGCGGGGCGGCTTTTCGTGGCTGATCTCGCAGCGCTCAAGGCTGCCGACGACAACGTGCCCGAGACCATGGCGGCGATCGAGGAGATTCAGCTGTTCATCCGCGACGCCGAGGGCAATCGTCAGGACGTCTCGTTCCGTGAGCTCGTCGAGCAAACCAGGGGTGAGTCGGTCTCGAGGTCGGATCTGCACCTGAGTCGCGGACGTGACGGCGAGATTCTGGTCACCTCGCGTCAGGACGGGACGATCCGCCAGCTCATACCCTGACCGGAAGCCGTATCGGAGTCTTGGTTCGCGGATTGTTCAGGTCACACCATGCATCCAGCGCCGCAGCATGGGCGCCAGGGCAACAATCAGCGTGCCAACGATGATCGGCACGACGACGAGCAGCAGGTAGAAGCCGGGCAGTCCCTCGATCAGGAATGTCGACTCCCCGGACTCGAAGCGCACCGAGAAGCGAGCGACGAAACCGGCAAGCAGGTTGGCCAGCGAGAATGAGAAGTACCAGAGACCCATCATCAGCGATTGCAGATGCACAGGTGATAACTTCGTCACCATCGACAGACCAACCGGCGAAAGGCAAAGCTCGCCCCAGGTGTAGACGACGTAGGTAATCAGAAGCCAGTGCGGTCCGGCGAGGTCGGTGCGCGCCTCGATGGCGCCAAACACCATGGCCAGGAAGGCGAGTCCGAGCAGCCAGAGGCCGAGGGCGAATTTGACCGGCGTCGAAGGATTGAGGTTGCGGCGACTCAGTACGACCCAGAGCCAGGCAAAGACCGGGCCGAATACGATCACCGCGGCAGGATTGATCGATTGATACCAGGTGGCCGGGAACGGCTCCGCGAGCCAGCCCCATACCGTTCGGTCCGTGTCCTGCGCGGCGAACACGTTCATCGAGCTGCCGGCCTGCTCGAACGCCGTCCAGAACGCGATGTTGCCGATGAACGCGAGCACGAGTATGACGGCGATGCGTTGCCATTCGACGAGCGACAGGGCTTCGTCGTCTGCAGCCCTGCCGGCTGCGCTTCGCGCCGGCATCAGGCCGATGTCGTCGAGGTAGCGACTGCGCATGCCCTGGTAGATGGCGATACCGAGGATCATGCCGACGGCCGCGGCGCCGAATCCCAGGTGCCAGCCGTAGATTTCGCCGAGCGTCCCGGCGATGAGCGGCGCCAGCACGGCGCCGACGTTGATCCCGACGTAGAAGATCGTGAAGCCACCGTCGCGCCTCGGGTCGCCGGGTCGGTAAAGCTGTCCGACCATGACGGCCGCACATGGCTTGAAAAAACCGGTGCCGATGACGATGAGCGACAGTCCGGCCATGAACGTGAACAGCGCTCCGGGACTCGTCCGGAAAGTGACCGCGGCGCCAGCCGTGATGCCGAAGAGCTCGGTTGCCGCGAGCAGGCAGTGCCCGGCCGCTATGATCCAGCCGCCGACCACGAGCGAGCGGTGCGTGCCGAGCCAGCGATCGGCGAGCCACCCGCCGAGAATCGGCGTCAGATAGACGGCCCAGGTATAGATTCCGTAGAGCAGATAGGCGGATTCCTCGGTCCAGCCGAAGCCAGGGTTGCCGGCCGCGAGTTCATCGTCTGTCGAGGCAATCAGGTAGAGGACGAGCAGGGCGCGCATGCCGTAATAGCTGAAGCGCTCCCACATCTCGGTGATGAAAAGGACCCAGAGCCCGCGGGGCTGACTTTGCCCCGCGGTGGACTGAGGATGCGATGCGCCGACCACTCTCAGCGCGTCGGCTGAGAGTTCGGACAG
>DATCZB010000206.1:0-4494 GCA_036526155.1 Gammaproteobacteria bacterium | reverse complement strand
GCGCTGCGAAACCAGCGAGTGCTGGAAGAAATCTCATTCCGTTTGCACAACTCGGAGTCGGCATGCCGCCGACGGAGTCTCGCCCCCTGTAAGGCCCGTTCCGGACGAATTATATGTTCAGCGACCCAGTCTACTCTTGCCCGGTATAGCAGGCGGTCCCGGCGTGGACTGTCGATCGATTACCGGAAACGAAAAGGTCTTGAACGGCGATTTCTCGTTTCGGAGAGCCCGAGCGGGAAATCGAGCCGCGGGCCACCGGCCACTGCGGGCGGCCTGGGCCGGGCGGCGGCCTCGGGGCGGGGCCCGATCGGGGTGCTAGCGGCTGCCTCGAGACAGGAAACGCGGCGGCACCTTACCCGCGGGCTTCTCGATAAGCTCGTGCTCTGAACGTCCACCGCGCTCCATGCCGAGAACCTCGGCATAGAGGCGAACGATCGTGTTTGCATGCCACTCGACTTCTGCATGCGACATCTTCTGGACACTCGCCTTGATGCAGTCAACGCTGCCGACGGCCGAATCGCGGTGCAGGGCGTTATGCAGCTCACCGAACTCGGTCATGCTCGCGATCGGCAAATCGACTTGTTGCAAGTCCTGCAGGTGCTCGGTGTAGGCGCTGCGCAAACGGTTTTTGATCGGTCCCTCACCTACGAGAGTCCGGACCGCGGCTTCGAACCGCTCGACGATTTGGGACATGCTCCGCCCTTATTGTTGTGTTTATCCGCTGCGGCGCGAGGCCACATGCCGGGGCGAATGTCCGCCAACCCGATTCCGCCTCGGCAACCAAGATATATCAGATTATGCAAAGCCGTCGCAAGTAAGGGCTTATGCGGCTTTACCGCCAGGTCGGCGGAGGCCGAGCTTCTTCATTCGATCGGCAAGCGTGGTCGGCTTCACACCGAGCAGCCTGGCTGCGCCACCCGGGCCCGACACGCGCCAGCCCGATTTCTCGAGCGCCTGCAGCATATTGGTCCTGGCGAGCTCATTGAGCTCGGCCTCGGTCAGAATCCGTTGCTCCAGTGGCGCCCCGGTATCAACCGCCTCGGGGTTGCCGAGCGGCTCGAGGATGTTTGCCATCGCCAGGTCGAGCCGCAGGACCTTGCCGCGCGACAGAATCACGGCGCGCTCGATGACGTTCTTGAGCTCGCGGATGTTGCCCGGCCAACCGTACTCCCGAAGCAGCGCGGCCTGCTGTCGCGACAGCGACAGCGGCGCGTGGCCGAAGTCCTTGCAAGTCCGTTCGAGGAAATGCAGCGCCAGCTGCACGACGTCATCGCCGCGTTCGCGCAGCGGTGGCACCTCGATCGGGAACACACTGAGCCGATAGAACAGGTCCTCGCGGAACCGGCCTTCGGCAACGGCCCGCTCGAGATCCCTGTTGGTTGCCGCAACCACGCGAACGTCCACCGTGTGCGTCGTTTCGTCACCGACGCGCTCGTATTCACTCTCCTGCAA
This sequence comes from Gammaproteobacteria bacterium, assembly GCA_036526155.1. GTDB lineage: Bacteria > Pseudomonadota > Gammaproteobacteria > Steroidobacterales > Rariloculaceae > DATCZB01. The sequence continues at coordinate 3,042 of DATCZB010000206.1, read as the reverse complement.
GACCCGCAGCAGCTTGCTCTGCAGCGACAGCGGAATCTCGCCGACTTCATCGAGAAAGATCGTGCCGCCGTCGGCCAGCTGAAACCTGCCGACCCGGTCGCGATGGGCGCCCGTAAACGCGCCTTTGACGTGGCCGAAGAACTCGCTCTCGAAGAGCTCTTGCGGCACGGCCGCGCAGTTGACCTTGACCAGCGGTCCTTCGCTGCGCGCGCTGGCCGAGTGGATGACATGCGCGACGAGTTCCTTGCCGACACCCGATTCGCCCTGAATGAGCACGCTCGCATCGGTTTGCGCCACGGCCTCGAGGCGCGCGAGCATCTTTTTCAGCGCCGGACTCTCGCCAATCATCTTGCCGAAGTTCATTGACACCTGAACTTCCTCGCGCAAGTAGTCGCGCTCCAGCTCGAGCTCCTGGCGCAGTTGGGCGTTCTCCTCGAATGCCGCGCGGAGCTTCCGCTCCGCCTGGTTGCGCTGGGTCACGTCCTTGCTCGCAACGAGCAATCCAACCACCCTGCCGTTCTGATCGCGATTCTCGGCCGACGAAATCAGTGCCTCGATGATCTTTCCATCCCGGGTCACAAATTCCCGAGGCTCGTTCTTGAAGGCGCCGTGGGCGATGACGTTTTCGAGCTGCTCCTGCGTCAGCGATTCTCGTGTGTGCTCGCTCATGAAGTCCGTGATCGGGCGCCCGATGACCTGCTCGCGACGGTAGCCGAGCTTCTTGAGCCAGTGATCGCTGACATAGACGATGCGTCCCCTGGCATCGACGGCATGGAGCATCGCGGGCGTGGCACGGTACAGATCCCGATAGTGCTGCTCCAGTCGGAGCTCGCGATCGACCTCGTAATAGACGGCAACCGTGTGCACGAAGTCGCCGGACTCGCTGCGCTCACTGACGGCTCTTGCGACGCAATTGACGGGCTCCCCCGACTTGGTGCGAAGGTCGATGGCCGCATGCTCGAGGCGCCCTCTGCGCCTGAGCATCGGCAAGTATTCTTTTTCGATCATTGCCGCCGATTCAGGCGTCGCCAGATTCTGCGGCTTGAGTCTGGATAACTCCTCCCTGGAATAGCCGAATCGCTCGACCCAGGCGTCGCTGACATCGATAAAGAAGCCGTCCTTATCGAGGGCAACGACCAACGCGGGACTGCGACGGAATAGCCAGCGGTAGCGGTCAATATTTGCCATTCGTAAGAAATTACGATATTCCGTAATCCAAATCAACGGTATTTCGTAAATCTACGGAAATTCGTGACAAGCTCCCTTCGTAAGCTATTGTTTTTTGGAACCACAAAGGTTGGCATGCTCTGTGCATTAACTGATTGCAAAGACGAACTGATACGGGACAGATTTCCCGAAGTCTCGTAAATACAAGGACGAGTGAAATGATGATGCAAAGAGCAATGGATTGGAAGCAGCGGCTAATGCTGACGGGAGTGATCGGACTCCTGAGCCCGGTGGCTCTGAGCGCCGAAGCAATCCCTGCCGGCAAGCCGGAAGTAATCACCGTGACGGCACCTCGGGTCGTGCCCGAGGTGCGTCCAACGAAGATCGAGGTCGACGTGGCAGCGCTGATCGGCGCGATCGAAGAGCGCATTGCCGACGATCAGGAACAGGATCTCAAGGCGATCGGCGGCCGACGAATTGAACTGGCTACTGTCGAGATTCCGACGCGCGGCTGAAGCTCGAGACCCCCGCGTCCTTCGTGACTCCCCCCTCGCGACGGACGCCGGCCTGGCCGGAAGGCGCTATGGTGGGGACCGGGTTGTCCGGCAACTGACAAACGGACACGGCCTCTTCCTGAGGTTTACATGGAAGTTTGAACCTGGTCCCCTTCTTTTTTGCTGACTCTTGAGTCTTTCTCGGCGCCTGGTTCCCGCTTGCAGCGTATCAGGCGCGGTCGGCGCGAAATTCCAGCGCCTGTCCCGAGGGGCGATCGACGACCTGGCCGTCCCGATACACGATCTCGCCACCCAGAATAGTCATCTCGACGCTCGAGCTGAGCGTCGTCGCCGCAAGTGGCGACCAGCCGCACTTGTAGAGCACGTCTTCGTCTCGAATCTGCTGCGGCGCGTCGAGATCGACCACGACGAGATCCGCGTGATAGCCCTCGCGAAGGAATCCGCGATCAACGATCTGAAATAACCGCGCCGGATTGTGCGCGGCCTTTTCCACGACCTGCTCGAGGCTCAGATGCCCCGCGCGCCTGAGCTCGAGCATCATTGCCAGCGAATGCTGCACGAGCGGCAATCCCGAGGGCGCCTCGAAATAATTGCGCGCCTTCTCTTCGAGGGTATGCGGCGCATGATCCGTCGCAATGATGTCGATCAGGTCGGACGCGACTGCCCGTCGCAGCGCATCCCGATCGTCTCTGGTCTTGATTGCGGGGTTGCACTTTATCTTCGCGCCCAACGTGGCGTAATCGGCCTCGTCGAACCACAGGTGATGGACGCAGACCTCGACCGTGATTCGCTTCTCGCTGATGGGGCCCGGCGAGAACAGATCGAGCTCCTTCGCCGTCGTCAGATGCAGGACGTGCAACCGCGTGTTGTGACGCCGGGCCAGGCCCACCGCGAATGAGGACGATCGGTAACAAGCCTCGGTCGAGCGGATCCGCGGATGCTCCGATATCGGCACCGCGTCACCGAACTGCTCCTTTGCCTTTCGCTCCGCCTCCCAGATCATCGGCGAGTCCTCGCAGTGCGTGACGATCGGCAGCGGGGCCTGAGCGAAGATGGCATCCAGCACGTCCTCGTCGTCCACGAGCATGTTGCCGGTCGAGGCGCCCATGAAAACCTTGATGCCGCAGGCATCCGCCGCCGTTGCGGACTTGATGTCCTCGATATTCGTATTGGTCGCGCCGAGATAGAAACCGTAATTGGCGAAGCTGGTTCGGGCCGCTATGGCGCGCTTTGCCTCGAGCCCGGCACGATCAACGCAGGGCGGGGAGTTGTTGGGCATGTCGAGATAGCTCGTCACGCCGCCGGCCAGTGCCGCGCGCGACTCGCTTGCAATGTCGGCCTTGTGCGTTGCGCCGGGCTC
>DATCZB010000205.1:0-4854 GCA_036526155.1 Gammaproteobacteria bacterium | reverse complement strand
CGTGACCGACCGCGGCCTCGCTTACGGCGACGGCCTGTTCGAGACGATGCGTATCGTTGCCGGCGAGGTGCAACGGCTCGGTTTCCATCTGGATCGACTGCTGTTAGGTTGCGAACGGCTCGCGCTGCCACACCCGGGCCGGAGCGAGCTCGAAAACAAGATCCGCCAGGCCGCGGCCGCAATCGACACCGGCAACCTGAAACTCATGCTGACGCGCGGCGAGGGGCCGCGAGGCTATGCCCCGCCGGCAAGACCGACGCCTACGATCATCCTGCTGCCTGCGCGCGCCCCGGCTCCGTCGGTCACGGAGCTCGCTGTGGCAACCCTCGAGCTGCGCCTCGGCGAAAATGTGAAACTGGCCGGAATTAAGCATCTGAATCGTTTGGAGCAGGTCCTGGCGCGGTTAGAATTAGGGGATCTCGACGCTGACGAGGGTTTGATGTTGAGCACGAGCGGTGCCGTCATCGGTGGAACGAGCCGAAACCTGTTCGCGGTATACGGCGGTATCGTGAAGACCCCGGCGGTCGATCGCGCAGGCATCGCGGGCGTCATGCGTCGCGCCGTGCTCGAGCGTTGTGCCGAGCTCGAGATCGCAGCCACCGAGTGCGAGCTCACTCGTGGCGACCTCGGCCTGGCCGATGAGCTCTTCATGACCAACGCGCTGGTCGGCGTACAGTCGGTCAATCGACTCGACCAACAAACGCTCGCATCACGATCTGTCGCGGTGCGCCTGCGCGAGAGCTTCGGTGCAGAGCCCGGAGGCGCGGATGGCTAAACCGCTCGTCGTCGCGCTCATTGCGGTCGTCGCTATTGCGGTCGGCGCGCTGGCTGCCTTCAATTGGAGCTGGCGCCAGCTGAACGAGCCGCTGTCCATTCCCGACGACGCAGAGCTGTTTCTCGTCGAGCGGGGGACGGGGTTTGCAGCGGTCACGCGACAGCTTGCCGAGCAAGGCATTCTCGAGCATCCGCGCCTGCTCGAGTGGTACGCGCGTTTGGAGGGCATGGCGACCGGGATTCATGCCGGGGAATACGATCTCACTCCGGGGCTGACAGCTATCGACCTGCTGCAAAAGCTCGCTCGCGGTGATGTCCACCTGCACCAGTTCACGATTATCGAAGGGCTGCGCTTCGCTGAGGTTCTGGAGGCTCTGCGGGCGCATCCGGCGATTACAGCGACGAGCCTGGGCGGGGAAGAGCTGATGGCCCAGCTCGGCCGCCCCGAGCAGCACCCCGAAGGTCAGTTGCTGCCGGAAACCTATTCTTTTCCGCGCGGCACGCGCGATGTCGAAGTGCTCCGCTGGTCTAACGAGGCCCTCTGGTCCGAGCTCGACGAGAGCTGGAGCGCGCGCTCCGATTCCGTGATGCTCGAAGATGCCTATGAGGCGTTGATTCTGGCCTCCATTATCGAGAAAGAGACGGCCCTCGACAGCGAGCGCGAGCAGATCTCTGAAGTGTTTCACGAGCGCCTGCGGCGCGGAATGCGGCTGCAAACCGATCCGACGGTCATCTACGGAGTCGGCAGCGCCTTCGACGGCAACCTGACGCGCGCGCACCTGCGTACTGATACCCCGTACAACACGTATACGCGCCGAGGTCTGCCGCCGACACCGATTGCTCTGGCCAGCGCGCGGTCGATCGCAGCCGCCGTGAACCCCGTCTCGACCGGGGCGCTGTATTTCGTCGCCACCGGAGATCCCGATGGCAGCCATGCCTTCTCACGTACGCTCGAGGAGCACAACGCCGCCGTAAGCCGGTATCTGCAGCGTCAACGAGAAACTCGCTGATGCCGCGCGGCGCTTTCATCACACTCGAAGGAGGCGAGGGGGTCGGCAAGTCGAGCTCACTCACCGCGGTGGAGAATTTTCTGCGCCAGGCAGGCGTCGAGGTCATCACGACCAGAGAGCCTGGTGGGACCGACCTCGGCGAGGCCGTCCGTCGCTGGCTGCTGGATGGCGAGCACGAGAATCTGAGCGCCGAGTCCGAGGCCCTGCTGATGTTCGCAGCCCGGTCAGTCCATCTCGACCAGGTCATACGACCGGCGGTTGAGCGCGGCGCCTGGGTCGTCTGCGACCGGTTCACCGACGCAACCATCGCCTATCAGGGGGGCGGGCGCGGGGCCCGCCGCGAGTTTCTGCTTGCGCTCCGGGACGAGGTGCAACAGGGGTTCGGCCCCGACCTGACGATCCTGCTCGACGCGCCGGTCGAAGTCGGGTTCGCCCGAATCGCCGATCGGACCCACGACCACTTCGAACGTGAATCCGGCGCGTTTTTCAGCCGCGTGCGGCAAGCCTATCTTGATCTCGCGGTTGCCGAACCGGAGCGCATCCGCGTCATCAACGCCGATGCCAGCCCGGACGAGGTGAAATCGGCAATCGAGTCCGCGCTCGGTGATTTCATGCATAACTTTGACGCGTGCTCGAGGGCCGCGTCGTGAGGGCGTTTACGACGCTGTGTCCCTGGCTTCGCGAGCCGCTGGCAACGCTAGAGGCAGCAGCCGCGGCCGGGCGCCTCGGTCATGGCTGGCTGCTGTCTGGGCCGAGAGACGTCGGCAAGCGAAATCTGGCCTATATCCTGGCCGACCGCCTGCTCGACGGACGGACGGGGGCAGCGCCACCGGACGAGGCCGATGCCGCCGAGACTGTGGCGCGTTATGCCGAGCTGGCGGAGAGTCCCGATCTGCATCCTGATCTGTACCGCCTGCGCGCCGAGGAGGACAAGCGCTCGATTCAGGTCGAGCAGATCCGCAATCTGATCACCGACCTCGCGCTCACGCCTCACCGCGCCGGTCTCAAGGTCGTGGTGATCGAAGAGGCCGAGTCGATGACAACTGGCGCAGCCAATGCGCTGCTCAAGTCACTCGAGGAGCCGACACCGAATACCTACCTGTTCCTGCTGGCGGAGCGGCCAGGCTGGCTGCCGGCGACGATCAGAAGCCGCTGCCAGCAGCTTGCGATCCGGCCGCCGGCACCGGAGACGGCGGCCGCCTGGTTACGCGACACGGGCGGCACCACCGGGCACTTGCCGCGTGCGCTGCTCAGTCGATCGCCACTGGCCGCAGCACGGGCGTTGCTGGAAGAAGGAAATACAAACAATTACAAGAAGATATATGACAATATTGATAATTTATATGAAGGTCGGTCCGACCCCCACAGCCTGGCGGAGTCGTGGCAGAAAACGGATCCCGAGCTCGGGTTGTCCTGCCTGATCGACAGCCTGGCAGCGCGAATCCGCGGCCGGCTGGTGCCGGAGCGTTGGACCCCCGTCACAGAATCCGGCGCCGCATTCGCCGACAATTCGGAGTCTGACATCTCGACCGAGATTCTGTTTGAAGGGCTGGCGACGGCTGAGAAGCTGCGCGAGCAGCTCGGTCGAGGCATCAATGTCGAGCTCGCGCTCAGGGCACTACTGCTCGGGCTGGAGCCGACGCGAACTGGAAGATCGAACTCGTGAGCAAACCCGGGCTTCTCACTCTCACCATCAAGGACAAGAGCGCCCTTTATCTGGCCTATATGCCCTTCGTCAAGAACGGCGGCCTGTTCATACCGACGAATTCTTCCTATCACCTCGGCGACGAGGTCTTCATGCTGCTGAGCCTCATGGGCGAGGAAGAAAAGATCCCCGTGGCCGGCAAAGTCATCTGGATTACGCCTAAAGGGGCCCAGGGCAAGCGCACGGCCGGAATCGGCGTGCAGTTCAGCGAGCAGGATCAGGGCAACACTCAAAAGCGAATCGAGAACTATCTTGCCGGCGCTCTCGGCGGCGACAAGCCGACTCACACGATCTAGCCGCCCCGCTTGCCTGCCCCCGGCCCGCGTCAGGCGCGCCCGACCTTCAGAGTTCGTTCTGGTTCAATCCACCCTTGAGCACGACGGTCTGAAAGCCGCGCTCGTTGAGTATGAACGCCCCGGCCGAGCTGCGTCTGCCGGTGTCGCAACAAACGACGTATTTGACGTCCGGGTCGAGCGTCTTGAGCTTGAGCCGAATGAAGTACAGCGGGATATTGATCGCACCTTCGTTGTGATACGCCTCGAACTCGGTAGGCAAGCGAACGTCGAGCCATTGGCCGCCTGCCGCGATGACCTCTGCGGCGGCGTCGCGGTCGACCCACTCCAGAGTCGGCTCGTTGAGCAACTTCTGAAAATCTTCCTTGCCCAGGCGCATTAAGGTGCCGTCCGTCTCCATTGTAACGGTCGCGTTTCGCTTCGCCTCCGAAATCAGCGCTTCCTCACCGAAGGTGTCGCCCACGCCGAGCTCGGCCAGGCGGATACCCTCCTTATTCAGCGGGGTCTCACGCGTGACGATGCAGCGGCCGCGAGTGATGATGTAGAAGTAATCGCCGTCGTGGCCCTGCTTGATCACGACGTCGTTGGCCTTGCAGTTCACCTGCTCCAGCCGCATGAAAATGGCCTGAATGTTTGCCGGCGGAATGCGATGAAAAGCCTTGGTTTGCAGCAGCGTCGTCATCCAGTCGTCGTTCTGCTCGTTGCTCTTGCGCAGCTCGCCGACCTCGTACTGACCGGTCTGGTCCCAGGTCAGCATCACATCCAGCAGTTCCGAGTCGATTGCAAGGTACTCGCAGCTCGTCGCCGCGACCGCCGAATGATGGCGCGGCAATTGCGGCGCGAGCGGTGTACGGGCTTCGTCGGTGCCGCCGACCACGCTGGCCTTCGTGTCGGCCCCGGTTTGCAGATCGACCTTGCCGCTCAGCAGCCAGACCGCAACCTTGCCGGAGTCACCCTCACGAAACAGCCGATCCCCGGCCTCGGCTGTCTTCAGTTCGGCTTTCTTGGACAGCGCCTGAAGATTTTCCTTCTTCAGACTGTTGAGGGGTATGAGCTCGCGGAGCTGGTTGAT
>DATCZB010000204.1:0-2338 GCA_036526155.1 Gammaproteobacteria bacterium | reverse complement strand
TCGTGCGTTGCTCGAAAGCCTCATCCGACTCGCTGAGATCGGCAAAATCGTCGCTGCTCGTCGCGACGGCCTGCTGACGCGGGTCGAGGCTCGCAAGCTCGGGCGCCGGCAACTCGATGATCTCGCCGTCGCCCATGATGCCGAACTGTTGCTCGATCTTGAGATCGGCCAGACGCCGCATCGCCTCGGGCGTCATCGTGCTGTCCGGCGTCTCTTCCAGAAAGCGCCGGTAGCTCTGCATTGCGAGCTCCAGCGTATCGTCGACGTCGATCTCGCTGGTGTCGGCCGGCTGTCGATGCAGCTCGGCCAGCGTGCCGTTGCTGCTCGGGCCCGTGGCACAGGACGCCATGAGCCATGCCGCGAGAAGCATCGATGTCAATGTGAGCGCTTTCATCTCGCCTCGCTCAAGAGCTCGTCTTCCCGCGGCTCGTCGGTCACGGCAGCGCCGAGCTCGAACTCGGCCTCGCGCGCCTTGGTTGCGCGGTCGTAACTGTCGGCCAGCGCGAACCGTGCCTGGTTGCGGTAGTGATTCAGCCGCTCGCGACGAACGAGCAGCTCGTTCACGGCAACGCGCTCGAGAATGTAGCCCTGTCGCGCCATGAGCCGATCGATATTCAGCGCAGCCGTGTCGACGCGCGTTCGGAGCCGGCGAATCGGCGTGGTGTAGCCCTCGAAGCTGTGCACGGCTGCCTGGCGTGCGCGGACGAAGCGATCGTACTGCGCGGTCATGACTTCGATCTCGGCCTGCAGATCGCGCAGGTTGCTGTCGAAATCCGTCAGGCGCTCGTGAAACTCGGTCTCCAGCGTCCACATCAATGCGCCGCGCAGGCGTTGCACGCGGAGCCGCATCGAATCGGCCTCTGCCGAGGCATCACCTTCGAGCGCGCGCTCGATCGCATCGAGCTCGAGACTCGTGCGGCGCTCGTCGTTAGTAGCGAGAAACTCGGGCCGCGGGGCAATCAGGAGATCCTGCAAGCGCCTGCTCAGCAGCTTGTGCTGCTCACGCCGCAGGCGAATCCTGGAATCGAGCTCGCGAAACGACTGGTCGACTTCAGGCAGCAGCGGCTCGTAGTACGCGCGCCGGATCTCGATCATGTCCTCGAAGGCATCGAAGCTGCGCTGCCACGTATCGAGCCGCGAGTGAATGTCCTCGAGATCGAGATAGTTCTGCAGGGCCGTCTGGAAATCATGCGAGGCCAGGAGCTCCATCAGATAGTAAGTCTCCGGAGACTCGGGCAGCTCGCGCAGGCGAATGACCCAGTCGGAGTCCTGACGGATCTCTTCGCGAACGAGGACCTCGAGGAAGTCGCCCTTGCGAATGCTGTCGATCGACGCCTCGAGCTTGTCCGACTCGGCATCGAACGACACCAGCGCTTCGCCGTACAGCAGCGCGGCGCGACCGTGAATGTCGAGCTCGGCGTAGGCGTACGGCAGCGCAAGCTTGGCTTCCTGGACGGCCGCATCGGTCTCCTCGCGCTCGGCGAGGATGCTCCAGGGCACGATAGCCCGCTCGAAGCTCGCCGACGAGGCGGCTGCCCAACCGGCCTGCAACAGCGCCTGGTTGGACATCGGCCCCTCGAGGCTGACGCGATCGAGACGCAGCTGCGCGTCCTCGAATGCTTCATCCTCCATGAGCAAAGACCCGAGGACCAGATTCGCCTTGTCCCGGATCGAGCGCGTTTCCGCATCGGGAAAATTGACTTGCCCGGCGCGGTCCAGTTGCTCGAGAGCCTGCTGACGCCGGCCATCCTCGAGCAGTGCAATACCCATGTTGTAGCCCGCGAACCCGATCAGGCCATCGACTTCCTGCAGCCCGCCCAGAATCTCGGCCGCCGTGCCCGGGCTGCCAGACGCCATCAGCGCGTTCGCGCGCAGGAAGTCGATCGCGGTGCCCAGGCCTTCAGGGACGTCACCGTCGATCCGATCGAGTGCGTTGATCGCTTCGACGAGCTGCCCTTTCTGAAAATGGATCCGAGCGAGACGATACGCCGCCTCATTCCGCACGAGTTCTTCGACGTCACCCTCGAGCACCGCGGTAATAGCGCGGCCGGCACGATGGTGCATGCGGTAATTGAGCTCAAAGTCGCCGACCGAAAACTCAGCGTCGTTGACGTGAAAGTGCAGCGTGTCCAGATCCGGCTCATCGACGCCGTAGTGCTGTGCGAGCTCCGTATCGAGACGCTCCAGCGCATCAAAGTACCGGCCCTGGTCGGCATAAAAAAGTGCTTCACCAAAGAACAGGTCCTGCACGGGCAGGCTGTCGTCATCGGCAAGCGCGCTCACCGAGAGCGCGCAACAGGCGATCATTGGCAAGGAACGCGTCATTCCTCGTTACCAG